>NZ_JBHXTQ010000003.1:133684-197407 GCF_042677305.1 Kitasatospora sp. NPDC127121
CCGCCCCCTCGGGTCAGCTCGCCCGGCCGCCTGGCGAGCTGACCCGAGGGGAGCCGCCCGAGATCAGCAGGGCAGCAGGTCGCCGGTGACCAGCTCGAAGCCGAAGGGCTCCGGAACGCGCATCGTCTCGCCGAACGCGATGTCCTCGCGCCGGTGGTACCGGGCGCCGTCCGGCCTGCTGAAGAGGGTGACGGTCTTCTCCCGCGCGTCGACCAGGAGGTACAGCGGAATCCCCATCAGCGGGTAGTCCCGCACCTTCCCGACCCAGTCGTTCTCGGGGTTGGAGGGCGAGACCAGCTCGACCGCGATCGCGGCCAGCTCGGCGGGCACCTGGTTGTCGGTGGTGGCCAGCGCGTCGTCCGGAAGGTACGTCAGGTCGGGATTGCGGCTCTTCCCGACGTTGGGCGAGATCAGATCGGTGTTCTCGCTCGGCAGCAGCCCGGCCGGGGTGTGGGCGTCGAACTGCCGGCGCACCACCAGCAGGTTGTGCTGGTGGATCCCCGAGGGGCTCACCATCATGGTGATGGTGTCGCCGGAGAGCTCCACCTTGAAGCCGTCGGGCAGGCTCCTGCGGGCCTCTTCCAGAAGCTCGAAGTGTTCCGGGGCCATGAGTGCGACGCCTCCCGAACCGAATCCACCGGTGTCCGGCACCCAGCGTAGTCGGCGCCCGGCCCCAGGCCCCGGGCCCCCGGAACGGCGGAAGCCCCGCAGCGTCATCGCTGCGGGGCTTCCGATCTGTGGCCAGGGCCGGGGTCGAACCGGCGACCTTCCGCTTTTCAGGCGGACGCTCGTACCAACTGAGCTACCTGGCCGTACTGCACCGTCTCTTGCGAGACGAGCGATCCCGACGGGACTTGAACCCGCGACCTCCACCTTGACAGGGTGGCGAGCTAACCAACTGCTCCACGGGACCTTGTAGTGGTTTCCCACTAAGGTCTTGCGGCACTGCTTTTACTACGGTACTGCGTGCCCCCAACGGGATTCGAACCCGTGCTACCGCCTTGAAAGGGCGGCGTCCTGGGCCACTAGACGATGAGGGCTTGCGGCCTGTCCCGCTGTTCCCAGCGTTCGGGGACGTCGAGAAGCATATGGGATGCAGGGCGGATCGCCAAAACGGGTTTCGGCCGGGTGGGTGGGGGCCGCCCGAGGGCCGCTTGGGGCGGGGGTCAGGACCAGCCGAGTTCGTCGAGTTCGTGGTCGTCGAAGCCGAAGTGGTGGGCGACCTCGTGGATGACCGTGGTGCGGACTTCGGCGACGACCTGGTCGTGGGTCTCGCAGTGCCGGAGGGTGGGGCCGCGGTAGATGAGGATCCGGTCGGGCAGGACGCCCGCGTACCACTCGCCGCGTTCGGTGAGCGGGGTGCCCTCGTAGAGGCCGAGGAGTTCCGGGTCGGCGGGGTCGGGCTCGTCCTCGACGAAGACGGCGACGTTGTCCATCATGGCCGCGAGCTGCGGGGGAATCTGGTCGAGGGCGTCGCTGACCAGCGTCTCGAACTCGTCCCGGGTCATCTCCACCGGTTCATTGTCGGGTCTGGAGTGACGCTGTGCCAGACGGCGGGAGCCGGTGTTTGATGGGGTTATGGCGACCTCGGACGGCACGGTGGACGGCCCGGCGCGGACCCGGCCGGCGGGCGAAGGGGCGGTCGCCCGGAGGCGGCCGCCGGTGTGGCGCGGGCAGGGGCCGGCCGTGGCGGTGATCGCGGTGGGCGGGGCGATCGGGTCGGTGGCGCGGTACGGCGCCGGGCTGGCCTGGGCGAACGGGCCGGCGGCGTTCCCGTGGACGACGCTGCTGATCAACGTGGTCGGGTGCGCGGTGATCGGGGTGTTCCTGGTGGTGATCACCGAGGGGCGTCCGGCGCACCCGCTGCTGCGGCCGTTCTTCGGCACCGGGGTGCTGGGCGGCTTCACCACCTTCTCGACGTACGCGGTGGACATCCGGCGGCTGGTGGAGGAGGGGCGGCTCGGGCTCGGGCTGGCGTACCTGGGGCTGACGCTGCTGGGCGCGCTCGGCGCGGTGTGGGCGGCGGCCGGGCTGACGCGCCGTCTGATCGCCCGTGGTGGCGGGGGCGTGCGGTGAGCAGGTTGAGCGGGCCGGCGCTGCGGCTGACCGTGCTGGTGGGGGAGAACGACCGCTGGCACCACCGGCCGCTGTACAGCGAGATCGTGCACCGGGCGCGCGCGGCGGGGCTGGCCGGGGCGAGCGTGTTCCGGGGGATCGAGGGGTTCGGGGCGTCGTCGCTGGTGCACACGGCGCGGCTGCTGTCGCTGAGCGAGGACCTGCCGGTGGCGGTGGTGATCGTGGACGAGGAGGAGCGGGTGCGGGCGTTCCTGCCGCAGTTGGACGGGCTGGTGGCGGAGGGCTTGGTGCTGTTGGACCGCTGCGAAGTGGTCAGGTACGTGGGGCGGGAAGGGGCTTCGGGGTGAACTGGCTGCTGGTGGTGGCGGGCGCGGTGGTCGGCGCGCCGCTGCGGTACCTGACCGACCGGGCGGTGCAGGCCCGGCACGACTCGGTGTTCCCCTGGGGGACGTTCGCGGTGAACGCGGTCGGCTGCATGGTGCTCGGCCTGGTGACCGGGGCGGTGGCGGCGGGGGCCGCGTCCCCGCAGGTCCAGGTGCTGCTGGGGACGGGACTGTGCGGGGCGCTGACCACGTACTCGACCTTCTCGTACGAGACGCTGCGGCTGGTCGAGACCGGGGCGGGGCGGTACGCGCTGGCGAACGTGGTGGGCAGCGTGGTGGTGGGGCTGGCCGCGGTGTACGCGGGGGCGGGGCTGGCCTCGGCGTTCTGGGGCTGAGCAGGCCGCCGGTCTGCCGGTTCGGCGGGCTGTGGCGGAGGCGGCCCGGGCGCTTCCTGGCGCGCTGCCCGTGTCCCGTCGGGGCGGGCGCGCGTTGGGCACCGAAAAGCGGCCGCGCGAGCAGTGGGCGGCCCGGGTGGGGCGGTGGAGAGGGAGCTCGGTGGCTTCGGTGCGGGCGGTTCGGGCGGTGGTGCGTACGGCTTCGGCGCGTGCGGTTTCGGCGCGTACGGCTTCGGTGCGTGCGGCGGCGGTGCTGGCGGTGGCCGGGCTGGGGCTGACGGGGTGCATGTCGGTCGGTCCGGAGGCGGAGGTGAAGCGCGGGGTGGCGCCGGTCGGGCAGGTCGGTCCGGCGGGCAAGCCGGGGGTGACGAGCGGGCCGTCGGCCTCGCCGAGCGGCGTGCATCCGGGGAGTGCGTCCGGGCGCCCGGAGCGTCCGGGGGGCTTGCAGGGCGAGAACGCGCCGGCCGGGGCGACGGCCACGGCGGCGGGCGAGGTGGCGCCCGGCGTGAACGGCGCGGCCGCCGGCGTGGTCCCGGTGCCGGGGGCGCCCGCCGTGGACCCCGCGCCGGCCGGCACCGGCGCGAACGGTTCGGCGGGGGGCGTGAGTGCCAGCCCCGCGCCCCGGCCGGGCGGCGGCGCGTCGGCCGGTACCGGCGGTGCGGCGGGTACCGGGGGCGCGGGAGGGGCCGGCGGCACCGGTGAGGGCCGCTCCGGCGATACGGCGGGCACGCCGTCGGCCACGCCGAGCAGCCGCCCCTCGACGTCCCCCGAGCCCGAGCACACCTCACCGGCCGCGACCGTCCCACCGACCCCGGAGCCCTCGGCCGGTAACTCCGGTTCCTCGGCCCCGAGCCCGCATGCGGGTGGGCATTAGCGGTCTGGCCAGGGCATTTGCCTCTGATCCCGAGGTTCGTCTATGGTGGTAGATCGTTCGTTTGATTCATTTGACTGGCGCCCTATTCCCATCTGGCGCCCTTGGCGCGTTCCGGCGATCCGTGGCTGACCGCATAGAGGCGGTTGTGAAACAGAACCCCCGGACTTTGGCGCGTGCCACTTCCGGAAGGTTTTACATGTCTCTCGTTGACGACGCCCGCTTCGCCATGCCCGCGAGCGAGGCCGCCGCCGATGTCACCGACACCGCCGACACCCTCACCGACACCGTCGAGGCCGTTGAGGCCGTCGAGCCCACCGACGCCGACGTCGAGCTGAACGCCGACGCCGTCGAGGCCGAGGAGCCCGCCGAGCCCACCATCACCTTCGGCGACCTGGGCCTGCACGACGACGTCGTGCGTGCCCTCGCCAAGCGCGGTGTCACCACCCCGTTCCCGATCCAGGCCGCGACCATCCCGGACGCCCTGGCCGGCAAGGACGTGCTGGGCCGTGGCCGTACCGGCTCCGGCAAGACCCTCAGCTTCGGCCTGCCGCTGCTGACCCGCCTCGCCGACGGCGAGCGCACCAAGCCCAAGCACCCGCGCGGCCTGATCCTCGTCCCGACCCGCGAGCTGGCCATGCAGGTGGCCGACGCCCTGGAGCCGTTCGGCTCGGTGCTCGGCCTCAAGCTCAAGGTCGTCTGCGGCGGCACCTCGATGTCGAACCAGATCTACGCGCTGGAGCGCGGCGTCGACGTCCTGGTCGCCACCCCCGGCCGTCTGCGCGACCTGCTGAACCGCGGCAGCGCCAAGCTGGCCGACGTCCGGACCGTCGTGCTCGACGAGGCCGACCAGATGGCCGACATGGGCTTCCTGCCCGAGGTCACCGAGATCCTCGACCAGGTGCCGGCCGGTGGCCAGCGCCTGCTGTTCTCCGCCACCCTGGAGAACGAGATCGACACCCTGGTCAAGCGCTACCTGAAGAACCCGGTCACCCACGAGGTCGACCCGTCGGCCGGCGCGGTCACCACCATGACCCACCACATCCTCGTGGTGAAGCCCAAGGACAAGGCGCCGATCACCAACGCGATCGCCGCCCGCAAGGGCCGCACGATCATCTTCGTCCGCACCCAGATGGGCGCCGACCGCGTCGCCGAGCAGCTCATCGAGGCCGGCGTGAAGGCCGACGCGCTGCACGGCGGGATGACCCAGGGCGCCCGTACCCGCGTCCTCGGCGACTTCAAGGACGGCTACGTCAACGTCGTCGTCGCCACCGACGTCGCCGCCCGCGGCATCCACGTCGACGGCATCGACCTGGTCCTCAACGTGGACCCGGCCGGCGACCACAAGGACTACCTGCACCGCTCCGGCCGCACCGCCCGGGCCGGGCGCTCCGGCGCCGTCGTCACCCTGGTGCTGCCGCACCAGCGCCGCGGCGTCTTCCGCCTGATGGAGGACGCGGGCGTCGACGCCTCGCGCCACATCCTCGACCACGCCTTCGACGCCGAGGTCGCCAAGATCACCGGCGCCCGTTCGCTGATCGAGGTCCAGGCCGAGAGCGCGGCCGGCATCGCCGGTGCCGCCGAGCGCGAGCTCGCCGACATGACCCGCCAGCTGGAGCGCGCGCAGCGCCGCACCACCGAGCTGCGCGAGGAGGCCGACCGCCTGGCCGCGCGGGCCGCCCGCGAGCGGGCCGAGCTGGGCATCGAGGACGAGGCCCCGGCCGCCGAGGCGGGCGACGAGGCCGCTGCGGAGACCCCGGCCACCGAGGCGCCGGCTCCGGCCGCCGCGCCGCAGGCCGAGGAGCGCACGCCGTCGTACCGCGAGGCGCGCACCGAGCGTCCGGCCTTCAACCGCGACCGTGACGACCGTGGTGGCCGTTCCGGTGGCTTCAACCGTGACCGTGACGACCGTGGTGGCCGTTCCTTCGGTGACCGCGATGACCGTGGTGGCCGCTCGGGTGGCTTCAACCGCGACCGCGATGACCGTGGTGGCCGTTCCGGTGGTTTCAACCGTGACCGTGACGACCGTGGTGGCCGTTCCTTCGGTGACCGTGACGACCGTGGCGGCGCCCGCTCGGGTGGTTTCAACCGTGACCGTGACGACCGTGGTGGCCGTTCCTTCGGTGACCGTGACGGCGCCCGCTCGGGCGGTTTCAACCGTGACCGTGACGACCGTGGTGGCCGTTCCTTCGGTGACCGCCCGGCCCGCACCGGTGGTGGCTTCGACCGCGACCGTTCCGGTGGCTTCAACCGTGACCGCGACGACCGCGGCGGCCGCTCCTTCGGCGACCGTCCGGCCCGCACCTTCGGTGACCGCCCGTCCTTCGGCCGGGACCGTGACGAGCGCGGCGGCAGCAACAACCGTCCGTTCGCGCGTCGTGACGACCACCGCTCCGGCGGCCGTCCGCAGGCCTCCGGTGGTGGCTTCGGCCGTGACCGCGACGACCGTGGCGGCGCCCGCTCGGGCGGCTTCGACCGCGACCGTTCCGGTGGCTTCAACCGCGACGACCGCAAGCCGCGCTGGAAGAACTGACGCCGTACGGCCGGTGGTTGACCACCGGTAGCTGAACAGCTGAACACACACGACGGGCCCGCTCCATGCACTGGAGCGGGCCCGTCGCGTTCCCCCGATACCCCCCGGGTACCTCCCCCGGTACCCCTCGCGCCCCCGAGGTGTTGTTCTGCGGCTGAGAATAACCTGTGGCGCGGCCCGGCGGAAGTCCCGTAGCGTCCCGGACATGAGCAGCAGACTGCATGACGTGGCCCGGGTGAACGAGGAGATCGCCGAGCGGGGGAGCTACCGGGCGGCCGGTGGCGAACTCGTCACGGTGGGGGAGCAGTTGGCGGCCGCCAGGGCCGGCACGGTGTCGTACGCGCCGCCGGCGCTGGACGCGCTGCTGCGGGGCGGGGGCCCGGGGCCCGGGCCGGATCGGCCGGGTCGGCCCGGGGGGCCCGTCGGGGCGGTGGAGGTGACGGCCGAAGGCAGCATCGAGGCCGCCCGGCGCCTGGTCGAGGGCGGGGCGGGCCCGGTCGGGGTGCTCAACTTCGCCTCCGCGCGCAACCCCGGCGGCGGCTACCTGCGCGGCGCCCGCGCCCAGGAGGAGGACCTGTGCCGCAGCGCGCTGCTCTACACCTGCCTGCTGGAGGCGCCGGACTACTACGAGGCGCACCGCGCCTCCACCGACCTCCGGTACAGCCACCGGGTGATCGTCTCGCCCGACGTACCGGTGATCCGCGGTCGGGGCGGCGACCTGCTGGCGCGGCCGTACCCGGTCACCTTCCTGACCTCGCCCGCACCCAACGCGGGCCAGCTGGAACGGCGCTCGGCCGACGTGGACGTCCGGGGCGTGCTCGCCGAGCGGGCCGTCCGGGTGCTCGCGGCGGCGGCTCGGCACGAGGTCCGCACGCTGGTGCTCGGGGCCTGGGGCTGCGGGGTGTTCCGCAACGACCCGGCCCAGGTCGCCGAGGCCTTCGAGGGCGCGCTCTCCCGGTACGGGGCGGCCTTCGAACAGGTGGTGTTCGCGGTCTGGGACCGCTCACCGGTCTCGGCGAACCGGGCCGCGTTCGAGGCGCGGTTCGGCGGGGCGGCGCAGCCCGGCGCGGGGGTGCGCTGAGGCCGCCGCCGGGTGCCGCTGGGTGCCGCCGGGTGCCGCTACCGCTTGCGGGCGGCCAGCGCCGTCGCGGCCGTCGAGGCCGCCGCGACCACACCGGTGACGGCGAAGACCGACGGCCAGGCGCCGATCTTCTTCGCCAGCGGATGCGAGCCGCCGAACGCCGCCACGTACAGGCCGGTCAGCGCCGCCGCAGTGGCCGCGCCCGAGCTGCGGTGCCACTGCGCGGCCGCCCCGGCACCGGCCACCGCCAGCACCGCGCCGCCCAGTTCGCGCCGGCCGCTCCAGCGGGCGACGCCGTAACCGCCCACCAGGCCGCTCGCCGCGGTCAGCGCGGCGGGCGCGGCGGCCGAGAGCACGTTGGGGACCTTCGCCATCGTCGACTCCACTCGTAGAGGTTGTCCCGACTTCCTGTTCCGGCTTCCGACCATAGCCCGCCCGCCCCGCGCCCGTCCGGGCCTCCCCGCCGTCGGGTCCTGCTGCCGTCGGGTCCCGCCGCTTTCGGGCCTCCCCGCTTTCGGGTCTCCCCGCGGGCGCGTTACCGGAACGCCTGTTCGGCGGGTTGTGCCGGCACCGTGCGGGCCAGCCGCTGCGCGGCCTCCGCCGGGGGCAGCACCCGTTCCAGCCGCAGGTCGCCCGGGACCTCCTGGAGGAGCCGCCCGGCGGACCAACTGCGCTCGTACGGCGGCGGGTCCAGGACCAGGGTGCGCACGCCGTCCACCACCGGGATGTCGCTGGGCGTCCCCTCGTTCCACAGCCACGAGCCGTCCGGGGCGACCAGGTTGAACGCGCCGGTCGCGACCACCCGGCGGTCGTCCGGGAGCGCGGTACGGGCCAGCGCCACCACCTCCGGGTCCGGCCGGGTGCCCGGCAGGTGGCCGCCGCCGATCAGCACCTCGGCGAGCAGGGTGTGCAGTTGGAAGGTGTCGCCCAGCCCGTCCATGCGCAGCAGGTAGCCGGTGCCGGTGGGGCGGTCCAGCACCAGCAGCGGCTCGTCGTCGAGGACCAGCGCCAGGTGCGCCAGGCCCTTGAAGTCGTGCCGCCCGCCGTCGTACCGCTCGAACAGCTCCAGCAGCACGTCCGTCACGCCCGAGGTGCGCGCCTCGCGGCGCACCGGCGGGTGCGCGTACACGGCCCAGGCGGCCCGCTGCCACAGGTGCAGCGTCCACCAGCCGACCACGGCCAGGTGCGCGTGCCACGCGTCCAGGTGTGCCGGATCCGCGACCCGGTCGTGCGCCTCGACCGGGTCGTCGCCCTCAGGGTCCGGCAGCGGTCCGCCGCCGGTCTGCGCCCACCGCCGCGTCAGCCGCTGCGTGCCGGTCAGCGCCCCGCGCAGGCCTGCCAGCACCGGGCCCGCGCAGCCGACCGGGTCGGCGCCGTTCTCCACGCAGGCGCCCACGACCATCGCCAGGTGCGCCCGGGGGAACGGCGGGGCGCCCGGCAGCAGCGCGGCCAGCCGGGGACCGGCTGCGGCGGCCTCGGCCGGACCGGCCGACCCGAACAGCCCGCCCACCAGCGCCAGGGCGGGGCCGAAGCGGTCGTCGTCCCCGGCGGCGGCCACCGCCTCCAGCCCGGCCACCGCCTCCAGGAGGGTGGGCTGCTGACGGTGCGGCGCATCATGGTCGGAAGACACCGCCGCAGCATAGGCGGCGCTGCGGGCGGGCCCGGTGGCGGGTGCCGGGTCGGCTGCCGGGCCGCGGCCTTCGCGCCGCACCGCCCCCGACCCCGCCGTCCACCAGGGGGAGGACACCGGCCCGCCCGCCCAGTGGTGGCGCTTCGAAGGCCAGGAGCAGGTGCGTCCCCGGGCCGGTCAGGCCGACAGGTTGGTGCGCAGGGCGGTCAGCTCCTCGTCGGTGACGCCGTGGGCGCGGAGGTAGGCGGGGAGGGAGGAGTGCCGGGTGTGGATCCAGCCCAGGGCGGAGGCGAGGAGTTCGGCGGTGACGGGGCGGGAGACGCGTTCGGTGCCGGTCTCGTCGACGTAGGGGGTGGGGCCCCGGTCGAGGCCGAGGCCGACGTTGGAGAGCAGGAAGTCGGCGGTGACGTCGGCCTCCGAGGCGCCGAGCAGGGACTGCAGGACGGCGATGGTCAGGCCGGTGCGGTCCTTGCCGACGGCGCAGTGCACGAGGGCGGGCAGCGCGCCGGGGACGGCGAGGCGGCGGACGACGGCGGCGAGGGACGGGCCGGCGGTCTGGGCCATGAAGGGGTAGAGCGCCGCCTGGTCCTCGGGCCAGGGCTGGTCGACGTCCTCGCGGTTGGCGGGCAGGGTCGGCAGGTTGAGGGCCTCGTGGTCGAGGCCGTGCCGCAGGTCGGGCCAGACCTCCAGCTCGACCGGACTGCGCAGGTCGAGGACGGTGCGCAGGCCGAGGGCCTTGAGGCGCCGGGCGCCCTCGTCGGTGAGGGTGTGGAAGGAGCCGGAGCGGTAGAGCACGCCCCGCCGCAGGGCGCCGATCCCGCCCGCGTCACGGAAGTTGCGCACACCGGGGATGTCGATGAAGGCGTCGGTCATGGCCCCACGGTACGGGCGGCGGGCGGGCCGGCGGAAGGAAACCGGAGGGAACCTTTCAGCGCCCGCCGGAGACGTCCAGGAACGCGTTGGTGGTGTACGAGGCGGCGGGGGAGAGCAGGAAGAGGATCGCCTCGGCGACCTCCTCCGCCCGTCCGCCGCGCCGCATCGGCAGTCCGGGGGCGACCCGGTCGACCCGGCCGGGCTCGCCGCCGAGGGCGTGGATGTCGGTGTGGATCAGGCCGGGGCGGACGGCGTTGACCCGGATCCCCTCGGCGGCGACCTCCAGCGCGAGGCCGCGGGTCATCGAGTCGACGGCGCCCTTGGCGGCCGCGTAGTCGACGTACTCGTTGGGCGAGCCGAGCCGCGAGGCGGCCGAGGACACGTTGACGATGGCACCGCCGCGGCCGCCGTGCCGGGTGGACATCCGGCGGACGGCCTGGGCCGCGCACAGGAACGGGCCGGTGATGTTGGCGGCCCAGATCCGGTTCAGCCGGTCCTCGTCGATGTCCTCCAGCCGGCACTGCTTCTCCAGCGTGCCGGCGTTGTTCACCAGGCCGGTGAGCAGCCCGAGTTCGGCGTCCACGGTGGTGAACAGCCGCTCCACCTCGGCGGTGCGGGTGACGTCGGCCCGGACGGCGAGTGCGGTGCCGCCCTCGGCCCGGACGGCGTCCACCACGGCGGTGGCCGAGGCCTCGTCCGTGCGGTAGTTGACGCAGACCCGGTAGCCGCGCCGGGCGGCGAGCAGGGCGGTGGCGGCGCCGATGCCGCGGCCGGCGCCGGTGACGATCAGGACGCCGTCGTCGGGGATGGTGGTCGACATGGTCGGTACGCTACCCGGCGGACCGGCCGGGGTGGGCCCCGGCGCGGAAATCGTTCGCCCGGAGCGGCCCGGACCGGCGAGGATGCGGTAGCGGCGCCGCCACCACCCTCACCGCCGGCACCGTCCTGCCAGCCTGCCAGCCTGCCAGCCTGCCAGCCTGCCAGCCTGCCAGCCTGCCAGCCTGCCGGTCGAGAGGAGACCGACGATGCCCGACGCACCCGCACCCGCACCCGCACCCGCCGTCCCCGGCACCGTCCTGCTCTCCGGCGTGGTCGGCTCCACCGCGTACGGCTTCGCCCACGCCGGCTCCGACGTCGACCGGCTCGGCCTGTACGCCGCCCCCACCGAGGAGCTGCACGGTCTGCACCGCCCGGCCGAGTCGCACGTCACCACCGGGCCCGACGTCACCCTGCACGAGGCCGCCAAGTGGTGCCGTCTGGCGCTGTCCTGCAACCCGACCGCCTCCGAGCTCGTCTGGCTGCCGGACGACCTGTACGAGATCCGCACCCCGCTCGGTGCCGAACTGGTCGAGATCCGCTCGAGTTTCCTCAGTGAATCGGCCGTCCGGAAGGCCTATCTCGGTTACGCAGAGCAGCAGTTCCGCAAACTGCTGACCCGCGACACCACCGACCCGGTCACCCGCGGCCGGGCCGCCAAGCACGCCCGGCACCTGGTCCGGCTGGTCGCGCAGGCCGTCCGGCTGCACGAGACCGGCCACAACCTGGTCCGCCTCGCCGACCCCGGACACGTCCGCGACCTCGGCGAACGCATCGCCGACCGCCCCGCCGTCGCCGAGTCCCTGCTCGCCGACGCCGCCGATCGCCTGGCCCGCCCCGGCGTCCTCCCCGCCGCCCCGGACCCGCGCCCCGCCGAATCCTGGCTCCGCCGCGTCCGCGCCGCCCACTACGCTCCGCCCCCCGCCCCCGGCGCGCCCGCGCAATCCACTGGCGGAGCCCTGCGCCCCACCGGGTAGGATCACGGTGGCCCTCCCCAACCGGGACGAGGGCCACGGGCCACTAGCTCAATTGGCAGAGCTGCGGACTTTTAATCCGTAGGTTCAGGGTTCGAGCCCCTGGTGGCCCACCGAACCGAGGCCAGGTCAGAAACCCTCTGACCTGGCCTTTTGCATGTCCGCCGCCGGTGAACGCACTGCGGCACCCCGGCTGGTCGAGTAGCCGGGGTGCCGCGGTGTGGTGTGGGTCGTGGGCGGGTCAGCCCGCGGCGCGGATCGGGGCGCCGGTCTGGTGGAGGTGGGTGAGGATCTCGCGGTACGAGCGGAAGAGGCCGGTCTCGTAGTAGGCGATCTCCTTCTCGGCGCAGAAGTCGCGGGTGAGGACGGCGGCGCGGCGCAGGGCCGGGGTGGGCATGCTGGGGAAGAGGTGGTGCTCGACCTGGTAGTTGAGGCCGCCCATCAGGGCGTCGATGAAGTAGCCGCCGCGGACGTTGCGGGAGGTGAGGACCTGGCGGCGGAGGAAGTCGAGCCGCATGCCGGGCGTCACCATCAGCATGCCCTTGTGGTTGGGGGCGAAGACGCAGCCCAAGTAGACGCCGAGCAGCGCCTGGTGGACGGCGAGGAAGGCGAAGGCCTTGCCGACCGGGAGGGCGGCGAAGACCAGCCCGAGGTAGGCGGCGAAGTGGGCGACCAGCAGGAAGCCCTCCAGGTAGGGGCGCTTCATGATCGGGCTGCGCAGCGCGCGGAAGCTGTTGTAGCTGAGGTTGAGGCCTTCGAGCAGGAGCAGCGGGAAGAAGAGGAACGCCTGGCGGCGGCCGATGAAGCGGGCGATTCCGCTGGCCCTCCTGGCCTGGTCCTGGGACCAGACGACGAGGTCGGGGGAGACGTCCGGGTCCCGCTCCTCGTGGTTGGGGTTGGCGTGGTGGCGGGTGTGCTTGTTCATCCACCAGCCGTAGCTCATGCCCATCAGGAGGTTGGCGACGATGCGGCCGCCGATCTCGCCGGCGCGGCGCCCGGTGAACACCTGGCGGTGCGCCAGGTCGTGGGCCATCAGTCCGAGTTGGGCGAAGACGATGGACATCGCGGCGGCCAGGCCGAGTTGGAGCCAGGTGTCGCCGAGGGCGAACATGGCCCACCAGCCGCCGAGGAACGCGGCGAGGACGAGGCCCGCGCGGACGGTGTAGTAGACCGGGCGTCGGTCGAGCAGGGCCTCGGCGCTGATCCGGCCGAGCAGTTGGGCGAAGTCGCTCCCGCCGGTTCCGGGCGGGGCGGTGTCCGGTGGTCCGGCGGGCGGCTGCGGCCGGGTTTTCGCGGTCGGCGTCCCCGCGGTATCGGTGGTCATGGTGCTGAGTCTGGTCTAGCGAACGGGCCTTGAGAAACGGGGGCATCCCCCTGGGGCGGGGTGAGGATAACCCCCGGACCGTCCCGGGCGGCGGCGGACGTGCGGCGCGTGGTGCCGGATGGTGCCGCTGGGGCGGGGAGAGGTGGCGTAGGTCACGTCGTAATCGGCTGGTTTCGGGTGTTCTGTGGCGAGCTTGCGCCGTGGTGGCCGGGGTTGGTGGTGGACCGGAGGTCGGTGACCGCGTCGGGCCTAAATATGATCGGAAGCCACGTTCATCGGTTTGTACCGATGTTCGTATGTGCAACCTGGGAACGGCTCCGACCGTCTCCCTGTGTGCGGTGCGCCAGATCGTCCGGGGCGTCGCTTCCGTCGGTGAAAGGTACGCGCATGTCAGGTCAGTGGGGCGAGGGCCCGGCTCGGGGGGAGAACGCACCCGGCGCGCTCACGACGGGGAGCGATGGGTCCGTGCCGCCTCCGCGTACCGGCGGCCGGGCGGAGGCCCGACGCGCCGCCCAGGGCAAGGGCGCTGGCCGCGCTGGCAAGGACGGCGGCAAGGACGGCGGCAAGGACGCGGGCAAGGACGGCGGTCGGGGCGCGGGCAAGGACGGCGGCAGGCCGGAGGCGGCGGCCGGCGGCGGCCGGGCGGCGGCGCGCAACAGCCGCAAGCCCAAGAAGAACGTGAAGAAGATCGTCGCCTGGTCGGCGGCCGGCGTGCTGGTGCTGATCGCGGGCGCCGGCGGGGCGATCTACTTCAAGCTGAACGCCAACATCAAGTCCTTCGACGGCGACGCGATAGCCACCGACCGCCCGCCGGAGGCGCAGGCCGACGCGGACGGCAACAAGCCGGTCAACGTCCTGCTGATCGGTTCGGACAGCCGCGGCGGCAACAACTCGGACCTCGGCGGCGGCGAGGACGGCGGCGCCCGCTCGGACACCACGATCCTGCTGCACGTCTACGCCGACCACAAGCACGCCGTGGGCATCTCGATCCCGCGCAACGCGAAGGTCCCGATCCCGCCCTGCAAGCTGCCCAACGGCAAGTGGACCAAGGGGGCGTCCAGCGACCTGTTCAACGCGGCCTTCTCGGTCGGCGGCAGCGACGGCGGCAACCCGGCCTGCGCCCAGAACACGGTGGAGAAGCTCACCGGGATCCGGGTCGACCACACCATCGTGGTCGACTTCAACGGCTTCTCCGCGATGACCAAGGCCGTGAACGGCGTCGACGTCTGCCTGCCGAAGGCCATCTACGAGGGCGACGTCAACCCCAACCTGCACAGGAAGGGCGACCTCGTCCTGCCGCAGGGCAAGCAGACCGTGCAGGGCCAGCAGGCGCTGGACTACGTGCGCCTGCGGCACGGCATCGGCGACGGCTCCGACATCGGCCGGATGAAGCGCCAGCAGGCCTTCCTCAGCTCGCTCGCGAGCAAGGTCAAGAAGGACGGGCTGAGCCCCACCAACCTGCTGCCGCTGGCCGACGCCGCGACCAAGTCGCTGGTGGTCGACCCGGGGCTGGCCTCCGCGGACAAGCTGCTCTCCTTCGGGCTGTCGCTCAAGAACATCGACATGCACGACCTCAAGTTCGTGACGGCGCCCTGGCGTTACCGCACCCAGGACAAGGACCTCGACCTGGTCCAGCCGGACGCCAACAAGCTCTGGGAGACCCTCAAGGCCGACCAGACCATCGACGGGCAGAACGCCACCGGCCAGCAGCCGGACGCGGCCGCCAGCCCGAGCGCACCGGCCGCGTCGCAGTCGGCCGCGTCCAGCGCGCCCGCCGCGCCGGCCGCGGACGCCGGCAACTCGTCGATCAAGGTGGCGGTCTACAACGGGACGACCGAGAACGGCCTGGCCGGCAAGGCGACCGCGCAGCTGAAGGCCGCCAAGTTCGTCGCCACCACGGCGGGCCAGGCGGCGAGCACCAAGTACAAGACCACCATGATCGAGTACGGCTCCGGGCAGAAGGCGAACGCCGACAAGGTCGCCGCGCTGTTCCCGGGCGCCAGCGTCGAGGCCGGCAACTCGGCGGGCGTGACCCTGATCGTCGGCAAGGACTTCTCGGCGGCCAACGGCGGCGGCGCCACCGGCCCGGCCGCCGGGGCGGGCGGCGCGGCCGCGAACGGCACCCCGGCGCCCCCGGCGCCGCTGCCGACCACCGTCACCAACGACGCCCGCTCGGCGGACGACGACATCTGCGCGAACACCACCTACGGCAGCGGCGGCTGACCGCACCCGAGCCGTGGGGGCTGACCGCACCCGAGCCGTGGGGACGACCCCCGGGCCGGCGCCGTCCAGGGCGCGCGGGCCCGGGGGTCGTGCCATGGTGGCCGGAGAAACCGGGGAGGCGCTCGGCCTGGGCGACCTGAGGGACGGGCGACCTGAGGGACGGGGGCCCGACGCGTAGGACCCCGGCACACCGGACCCGGCCCACGGACAAGGGGGGCGCGCACCGAAAGGCGGACCCCCATGCCCGAGATCGCCCTCCAGTTCGACATCGCCGCACCCCGGGCCGTCGTCCTCGCCGCGCTCAACACGCACGGCGGGCTGACCAGCTGGTGGACCACCGGCGTGGACCGGGAGGGCGACGTCCTGCTGTTCGACTTCCCCGGCGTCCCCGAGCCGTTCCGGCTGCGCCGCGAGCGGGCCGACCTGGACCGGGTGGTGTGGGCCAACGCCGGGGCCTTCCCGCCGCACTGGGCCGGCACCTGGATCAGCTGGGACCTCGCCGACCAGCCCGACGAGCCCGGCCGCACCCGGCTGCTGTTCCGGCACGGCGGCTGGCAGCCGGGCAGCGAGGACGGCGTCCCGCTGGTCGCCGGCACCTGGGCCGAACTGCTGGTCCGGCTCAAGGACTACGCGCAGAGCGGCAAGGTGCAGCCGTACTTCGTCACGGCCCAGCGGCACGACGCCGCGTGAACGGCCCACGCGGCGGCGTGAGCGGCACGACGCCGCGCGAACGGCCCGCCGGCGGCCGAACGGCCCTGGGCCCGTCCGATCGCCCGCCAGGGCGCCGTCCGGTGGCGGGATCGCGGCGCCGGGCCGATGGTGGGCGGTGTACCCGCCGTTCGCGCTGACGGCCGGCACCGGCAGCCCGGCACCGGGCGGCCGGGACCCGCCCGCCCCGACGACCACGCCGGCGACCACTGCCTTCGGGAGGCCCAGCAATGCCCGTAGTCACCGCTCCGTACAAGCCCGGCACCCCGTGCTGGATCGACCTGATGGCGAGCGACCAGCAGGCCGCGCTCGACTTCTACCGCGACCTGTTCGGCTGGCAGGGCGAGGTCGGCCCGGCCGAGTTCGGCGGCTACGCCGTGTGCATGCTCAACGACCGACCGGTCGCCGGGATCATGGCGCGGTCCGCGCCCGAGGGCCAGCCGCTGCCGCCCGTCGCCTGGACCACCTACCTGGCCTCGGACGACGCCGACGTGAGCGGGGCCGCCATCGCCGAGCACGGCGGCACGATCCTCTACCCGGCGATGGACGTCGGCGTGATCGGCCGGATGCTGGTCGCCGCCGACCCGACCGGCGCGGTGTTCGGCGTCTGGCAGGCGATGGACTTCATCGGCGCGGGCGTGGTCAACGAGCCCGGCGCACTGGTCTGGAACGAGCTCAACACCGCCGACACCGACGCGGCCGGCCGCTTCTACCTCCCGGCGCTCGGGCTGCGCCCGGCGACCATCCAGGGCATGGAGGGGTACTTCTCGCTCAACGCCGGCGACCGTACGGTGGGCGGCATGCAGCCGATCCCCAAGTACCTGGGGGCGGGCACGCCCTCGCACTGGATGGCCTACTTCTCGGTGGACGACACCGACTCCACCGTGGACGCCCTGGTCAAGGCGGGCGGCTCGGTGATCCAGCCTCCGTTCGACATGCAGTCCGGCCGGATGGCGGTCGTCCAGGACCCGCAGGGCGCGGTGTTCGCGGTGGCGGAGGCCGCCGAGGCGCAGATGCCCGACTCGCCGTAACAGCAGCTGGGCACCCTCGCCGTGCCGGCGCCGGGCACCCACGAGCCCACCCGGCCGCCCACGAGCACCCGGGCAACCGGAAGCCGCCCTTCCCGCGACGCGCCGCCGGGAAATGGGCGGCTTCCCCGCGTTCCCGGGTAAGACTGCACCCATGCTGGGGCTACCGGACGACATCCGCGCCTTCCTCTTCGACCTCGACGGGGTCCTCACCCAGACCGCCAAAGTGCACGCCGCGGCCTGGAAGGACACCTTCGACTCCTTCCTGCGCGCCGAAGCCGCCCGCACCGGCGGGCAGTTCGTCCCCTTCGACGCCGTCACCGACTACGACACCTACGTGGACGGCCGCCCGAGACTGGACGGCACCCGGGCGTTCCTGCACAGCCGGGGCGTCGACCTGCCCGAGGGCACCGACGCCGATCCGCCCAACACCCCTACCGTGCACGGGATCAGCCGGGCCAAGAACGACACCGTCCTGCGGCTGATCCGCGAGCAGGGCGTCCAGCCGTACGACGGCTCGGTCGCGTACGTGCACCGGCTGCGCGCGCTCGGGCTGCCCAGCGCCGTGGTGTCCTCCAGCGCCAACTGCCGGGACGTGCTGCGGGCGGCGGGCATCGAGGGGCTGTTCGACGTGATCGTGGACGGCGTCGTCGCCCAGCGCGAGGGCCTGCCCGGCAAGCCCGCCCCCGACACCTACCTGTACGCCGCCCGCACGCTCGGCGTCGAGCCCGCGCACGCCGCCGTCTTCGAGGACGCGCTCGCCGGGGTGGCCTCCGGCCGGGCGGGCGGCTTCGGGGCCGTGGTCGGGGTCAACCGCACCGGGCAGGCCGCCGAACTGCGCCGGGACGGCGCGACCGTGGTCGTCGACGACCTCGCCGAACTGCTGGAGGAGCAGGCATGAGTGAGTGGAGCGGGGTAGTCGCATGAGTGGCTTGGACAACTTCTCCGTCGACCCCTGGCAGATCGCCGAGCAGGGCCTGGACCTGACCGCGATGGCCCGCGCCGAGTCGCTGTTCGCGCTCTCCAACGGCCACATCGGCCTGCGCGCCAACCTGGACGAGGGCGAGCCGCACGGCCTCCCCGGCACCTACCTGAACGGTGTCTTCGAGCTCCGCCCGCTGCCGTACGGCGAGGGCGGCTACGGCTACCCGGAGTCCAGCCAGAGCGTCATCAACGTGACCAACGGCAAGATCATCCGGCTGTTGGTCGACGACGAGCCCTTCGACCTGCGCTACGGCGAACTCATCCGCCACAAGCGCTGGTTGGACTTCCGGGAGGGGATGCTGCACCGCGAGGCCGAGTGGACCTCCCCGGCCGGCCGGACCATCCGGGTGCGCTCCTCCCGGCTGGTCTCGCTCACTCAGCGCGCGGTCGCCGCGGTCGAGTACAGCGTCGAGGCGGTGGACGGGCCGGTGCGGATCGTGCTCCAGTCCGAGCTGGTCGCCAACGAGCAGCTGCCCGGCGGCCCCGAGGGCGATCCGCGGGCCTCCGCCGTGCTGGAGGCGCCGTTGCAGCCCGAGGTGCACCACGCGAGCGGCACCAAGGCCGTCCTGGTGCACCGCACCCGCTACAGCGCGATCCGGGTCGCCGCCGGGATGGACCACGTGATCGAGGGCCCGGAGGAGCTCGAAACCGTCGCCGAGGCCGAGGCCGACCACTGCCGGATCAGCGTCACCACCGTGCTCCGGCCCGGACAGCGGCTGCGGCTGGTCAAGTTCATGGCCTACGGCTGGTCGGGGACGCGCTCGCTGCCCGCCGTCCGGGACCAGGTGGAGGCCGCGCTGACCGCCGCCCGGTACACCGGCTGGGATGGTCTGGCCGCCGAACAGGCCGACTACCTCAAGGAGTTCTGGGAGACCAGCGACGTCGAGATCGAAGGCGACGTCGAACTCCAGCAGGCCGTCCGGTTCGCCGTCTTCCACGTCCTCCAGGCCGGCGCCCGCAGCGAGGAACGGGCCATCCCCGCCAAGGGGTTGACCGGACCGGGTTACGACGGGCACAGCTTCTGGGACACCGAGACCTTCGTCCTGCCGGTGCTCACCTACTGCCTGCCCGGGGCCGTCAACCAGGCGCTGCGCTGGCGGCACACCACGCTGCCGCTGGCCCGCGAGCGGGCCGCCCAACTCGGCCTGGCCGGAGCGGTGTTCCCCTGGCGCACCATCCGCGGCGAGGAGTGCTCCGGGTACTGGCCGGCCGGTACCGCCGCCTTCCACATCGGCGCCGACATCGCCGCCGCCGTCGCCCGCTACGTCCGGGCCACCGGGGACGCCGAGTTCGAGCGCGCGTACGGGCTCGAACTGCTCGTGGAGACCGCCCGGATGTGGCGCTCGCTCGGCCACCACGACGTCTCGGGGAAGTTCCGCATCGAGGGCGTCACCGGCCCGGACGAGTACAGCGCCGTCGCCGACAACAACGTGTTCACCAACCTGATGGCGCAGACGAACCTGCGCGCCGCCGCCGAGGCCGCCGCCCGCCACCCGCACGAGGCCGCCGAACTCGGCGTCGACACCGAGGAGACCGCCGCCTGGCGGGACGCCGCGGCCGCGATGTACATCCCGTACGACGAGGACCTCGGCGTGCACCCGCAGGCCGACGGCTTCACCCACCACCAGGTCTGGGACTTCGAGCACACCCCGCCCGAGAAGTACCCGCTGCTGCTGCACTACCCGTACTTCGACCTGTACCGCAAGCAGGTGGTCAAGCAGGCCGACCTGGTGCTCGCCATGCAGGTCCGCGGCGACGCGTTCACCGACGAGCAGAAGGCCCGCAACTTCGCCTACTACGAGCGGCTCACCGTCCGCGACTCCTCGCTCTCCGCGTGCACCCAGGCGGTGATCGCCGCCGAGGTCGGCCAGCTCGACCTCGCGTACGACTACACGGCCGAGGCGGCGCTGATGGACCTGCACGACCTCGGCGGCAACACCCGCGACGGCCTGCACATGGCCTCGCTCGCGGGCGCCTGCATCGCCCTGGTGGCGGGCTTCGGGGGGCTGCGCGACCACAGCGACTCGCTGTCCTTCCGGCCCCGGCTGCCGGGCGGGTTGATGAGGCTCGGGTTCTCGCTGATGGTCCGCGGGCAGTTGCTGGGCGTCCAGATCACCCACGAGGGGACGACGTACGCGCTGCGCCGCGGCGAGGTGCTGCACCTGTGGCACGACGGCGAGCCGGTGCAGGTGAAGGCCGGGCAGCCGGTCACCCTGCCGACCACCGCGCCGCCGGCAAAGGAGCGGTGCGGCCAGCCGCCCGGCCGCGAGCCCGCCCGGCGGCAGGCGCAGGCGGGCCTGGTCAGCGGCAAGCTCGGGCAGCAGGACCACCTGGCGGCGGAGTAGCCGCACCGGCCGGTCGTTCACCTGTTCGGGTCCGCTCCGGGTGCGGGGCGGGCCCGGCCGTCGGAGGGTGCAGGTGTCCTGCGGCAGTCGGCGGCCGGTGATTGGAGAGCACCCGTGGCGAGCGTGGCCGAACAGATGGTGGAGGTGCTCCGGCAGGCCGGGGTCGAGCGGGTCTACGGCGTGGTCGGAGACAGCCTCAACCCGGTCGTGGACGCGATCCGGCGGACCGACGGCATCAGCTGGGTGCACGTGCGCAACGAGGAGGCGGGCGCCTTCGCGGCGGCCGCCGAGGCCGAGCTCAGCGGCCGGCTCGCGGTCTGCGCCGGCTCCTGCGGGCCCGGCAACACCCACCTCGTCCAGGGCCTGTACGACGCCCAGCGCAGCGGCCTGCCGGTGCTGGCGCTCGCCTCGCACATCCCGTCCGGGCAGATCGGCACCGGCTTCTTCCAGGAGACCCACCCCGAGCGGGTGTTCACCGACTGCAGCTCCTGGTGCGAGATGCTCTCCACCCCCGCCCAGCTGCCCCGGCTGATGCGGATCGCCATTCAGCACGCGCTCGGCTCGCACGGCGTCTCGGTGCTGGCCTTCCCCGGGGACGTCGCCGCGCTCCCCGCCGCCGGGCCCACCGGGACCAGCCACTTCCTCACCGAGCAGGCCGTCGCCGCGCCGCCGTGGTCCCAGGTGCAGGAGCTGGCCCGGCTGCTCAACGCTGCCCGCAAGGTCGCCCTGTTCTGCGGCGCGGGGGTGCGTGGGGCGCACGGCGAGGTGATGGAGGCGGCCCGGGCCCTGAACGCGCCGGTCGGGCACTCCCTGCGCGGCAAGGAGTGGATCCAGTACGACAACCCGTACGACGTCGGCATGAGCGGCCTGCTCGGCTACGGCGCCTGCCACGAGGCGCTGCACTCCGCCGACCTGGTGCTGCTGCTCGGCACCGACTTCCCGTACGACTCCTTCCTGCCGCAGGCGCACACCGTCCAGGTCGACCACGACGCCACCCGGCTGGGCCGCCGCACCGCGCTCGAACTGGCCGTCCACGGCGATGTCGCCGCCACCCTGCGGGCCGTCCTGCCGCTGCTGGACGCCAAGCGCGACCGCGCCTTCCTCGACGGGATGCTGCGCAAGCACTGCCGCTCGCTGGAGGACGTGGTCGGCGCCTACACCCGGGACATCGAGAAGCACCTGCCGATCCACCCCGAGTACGTCGCCTCGGTGCTCGACGAGGTGGCCGCCGACGACGCGGTGTTCACCGTGGACACCGGCATGAACAACGTCTGGGCCGCCCGCTACCTCCAGCCGAACGGCCGCCGCCGGGTGATCGGCTCCTTCCTGCACGGCTCGATGGCCAACGCCCTGCCGCACGCCATCGGCGCCCAACTGGCCTGCCCCGGGCGGCAGGTGATCGCGATGGCAGGTGACGGCGGGATCGGCATGCTGCTCGGCGAACTGCTGACGGTGGCCAAGCACCGGCTGCCGGTGAAGACCGTCGTCTTCAACAACGGGGCGCTCGGCATGATCAAGCTGGAGATGCTGGTCTCGGGCTACCCGGAGTACGAGATCGACAACGGGGACGTCGACTACGCGGGGATCGCGCGGGCGATGGGCATCCCGGCCAAGCGGGTCACCGAGCCGGGGAGGGTCCGGGAGGTGCTGGCGGAGGCGCTGGAGCGGCCCGGCCCCGCTCTGGTGGACGTGGTCACCGACCCCAACGCGCTGTCCATCCCGCCGTACATCACGGCGGCCCAGCTGAAGGGCTTCGCGCTGGCGGCCGGGCGGACGGTGCTCTCCGGCGGGGTCGGGCGCATGATCGACCTGGCCCGCAGTAACCTGCGCAACATCCCGCGGCCGTAGGCCCTGTCCGGCCGAGAAGGGGGACTCCGGGCCCTCTTGCCTCTGAGGCAAAAATCTTGCCCGAGCGGCACGGCGGGTGTCCACTGGTCACATGACCACCAGCCCGACCGGGGACGCCGCCCCGGAAGACCGGCTCGACGACCAGGAAGTGGTCGGCCTCGCCGCCCGCCTCCGGGAACACCGGCTCAGCAGCCGCCTGACCCTCGAAGTGGCCTCCGCCAGGGTCGGGCTCTCCCCAGCCTATCTGTCCCGGCTGGAGACCGGCCGCCGCCAGCCCTCCCTCCCCGTCCTGCTCGGCCTCGCCCGCGCCTACGGGACCTCCGTCTCCGGCCTGCTCGGCGAGACCATGGCCGAACCCGACCCGGTCGTGCGCGGCGGCGCCATCGAACCCGGCCGCGCCGGCGGCTGGGGCTACCGCCGGGCCGGCGCCCCCGGCCGGGCCATGCAGGCGCTGCGCGTCCACGTGCCCCCGGGAGTGCAGGACACGGTGGTCCGGGTCCACCCCGGCGAGGAGTGGCTGTACGTCCTGCAGGGCCGGCTCAAGCTGACCCTCGGCGACCGCGTCCACCGCCTCGACGTCGGCGACTCCGCCCACTTCGACTCGCTCACCCCGCACTGCATCGCCGCCGACGCACCGGACGGCGTCGAACTGCTCTTCGTCCACACCCTGCTGCAGAGCCCCGGCGGCGAACTCTGCCTCGGCGGCCCCGCAGCAACCCACTGACCCGACGTCAGAACCCTTGGAGGAGATCCCTCATGGCCGATCCCACCAGCCCCGACCAGGCCGCCGCGGCCACCGCCCCGGCCGCTCCGACCCCCGCCCCGCTGACCGTCGACGCCGGCATCTCGGCCAACCGCCGGGTCGGGGTCCGCCTGGTGATCTACACCGCCGGCATCCACGCCGTCGCCGGCTTCATCATGCTGCTGTTCGAACTGGGCAACCGCAACAAGTAGTCCACCGGGGCGGTCGCGGCCCTCACCGCTCGCGCAGCAGCTCGCAGAGGGCGTCCAGCGCCGCCGGGAAGGCGTGCTCGGGCGGGGACGCGTAGCCGATCACCAGAGCGGGGGCGGCGTCCGGGTCGGCGGCCGACCGGTCGGCGAGGTGCCAGGACAGCCCTTCGACGGCCAGGCCGGCGGCCTCGGCCCGGGCCAGCAGCTCCGCCTCGGACGCGGAACCGGGCGGCAGTTGGAGAACGGCGTGCAGCCCGGCGGCGATCCCGGTGACCCGCACGCGCGGGGCGTGCTCGGCGAGCGCGGCGACCAACTGGTCCCGCCGGCGCCGGTAGTGCAGCCGGCAGCGGCGGACGTGCCGGTCGTATGTCCCGGAGGTGATCAGCTCGGCGAGGGTCAGCTGGTCGAGCACCGGGGACATCGTGTCGGCCAGTCTCTTCAACCGGGCCACCGGCTCGACCAGCGCGTCCGGCAGGGCCAGCCAGGCCAGCCGCAGGCCCGGCGCGAGGCTCTTGGCGGCCGTCCCGGCGTACACCACCCGCTCCGGGTCGAGCGCCTGCATCGCGCCGACCGGCTGCCGGTCGTAGCGGAACTCGCCGTCGTAGTCGTCCTCGACGACGTACCCGTCCCGCTCGCGCGCCCAGCGCACGGCGGCGGCCCGCCGGTCGGCGGCCAGCGGCGCACCGGTGGGGAACTGGTGCGCGGGGGTGAGCAGGACGGCCCCGCACCGGCCGTCGAGCCGCTCGACCCGGGCGCCCGCCTCGTCCAGCGGCACTGGGACGGTGGCCAGCCCCGCCGCCCGGGCGACGGCGTGCTGCGGCGGCAGCCCGTACTCCTCGACCGCGAGGGCGCGGTCCCCGCGTTCCCGCAGGGCGGCGCAGAGCAGGCCCAGGCCCTGGGAGACACCGGTGCAGATCAGCAGGTGGTCGGGATCGGTGCGGACGCCGCGGACCCGCGCCAGGTAGTCGGTGAGCGCCCGCCGCAGCTCGATCCGGCCGAACGGGCTGCCGTAGCCGAAGGCCTCGTGCGGCGCGGTGGCGAGGGCCCGGCGGGCGGCGGCGAGCCAGGCGGTACGGGGGAAGAGCGAGAGGTCGGGCCGCCCGGCCATCAGGTCGTGCCGGACGGTCCGCCGCCCCGCCGCGGGCCGGGCGGCCCGCCGGCTCCGGCCGGGCGCGGCCCGCCGGGCGACGGTGGTGCCGGAGCCCTGCCGGGAGGTGAGCCAGCCCTCCGCGGTGAGCTGCCCGTACGCCTCGACCACGGTGTTCCGGGCGATCCCGAGGTCCTCGCCGAGGGCCCGCGAGGACGGCAGCCGGGTGCCGGGCACGAGCCGCCCGTCCTGGACGGCCTCGCGCAGCGCGTCCTCCAGGGCGGCCCGCAGCCCGGCCCCGGCGGCGCGCCGCTCGGTGAGGTCCAGGTGCAAGTCGCCGCCGAAGGAAGTCCAGGAGCTGCTCACGGGCCCGATTATCGCGCGGCCCGGCATCCTCGACCCCGGGGTGGGGGCGGATCAGACCGACAGGTAGACCGCGCTGCCGACGCCGGCGAGGAAGCAGTAGAGCGCGAACGGCGTCAGGCTGCGGGTCTCGAAGTACTTGGTGAGGAAGCGCACCGAGACGTAGCCGGCGACGAAGGCGGCGATGCTGCCGGCGACGACCGGGCCGAGGACGGCGGAGTTCTCCGGCTTGAACAGCTCCGGCACCTTCAGCACGGAGGCGGCCAGGATGACCGGGGTCGCGAGCAGGAAGGAGAAGCGGGCGGCGTCCTCGTGGTGCAGGCCGCGCAGGATGCCGGCGCTCATGGTGACACCGGAGCGGCTGATGCCGGGGAAGAGCGCGAGGATCTGGGCGGCGCCGATCCAGGCGCCCTGGACGAAGCTGAGCCGGGCGAGGCGGTGGTCGGAGGCGATCGCCGGGTCGAGGCCCGGTTCCTCGGTCGGCGGGGCGGCGTGCCCGGCCCGCCGGCGGCCGGTGCCGCCGCGCTTGAGCCGTTCGGCACCGAGCAGCACCAGCCCGTTGAGGGCCAGGAAGACGGCGGCCGGGACGGGCTTGCCGAGCGCGTTGCGCAGCGCCTTCTCCAGGGCGAGGCCCGCCACCCCGACCGGGATGGTGGAGATGATCAGCAGCCAGGCGAGCTTCTCGTCCCTGCTCTCGACCCGGCGGCGGCGGATCGAGCTGAGGAAGCCGCCGATCACCCGGACCCAGTCCTTGCGGAAGAACACCACCAGGGCGAACGCGGTGGCCAGATGCAGGCCGACCAGGACGGCGAGGTAGGAGGAGCCCTCGGCGGTCATGTCGAGGTCCCGCTGGATCTTCCCGCCGATCAGGGCGGGGAGCAGGATGCTGTGGCCCAGGCTGGAGACCGGGAAGAGTTCCGTCACACCCTGCAGCAGGCCGACGCCTATCGCTTCCGGGTAGGTCAGGGTGGACATCGCGCACCTTCGCTCGGGGGTCTGGATCCGGGGGAGCCCCGCGAAGCTACTACGGGCATGTAGACGCCCGGCAGCCCCGCCGCCAGAAGTTCATCGAGCGGACGTCTGGGCGCCACCGCTGCCGGCCAGCCGCCGGTTGGCAGCCGGTCAGCCGCCGGACCGCGCCGCCGACCCGCCTCCGCCGAGCGGCACTCGCCGCCACGCCCCGCCGTCGGCGGGCACCGGCGCGGGGGCGAAGTCGTAGCGCGGCCCGTCCGGCCCGAGCGCGAGCAGCGAGATCGAGGAGGACCCCCAGATCCGCCCGTCGCCGAAGTCCCGCCGCTGGATCAGCGCCGCGTCGTCGTCCAGCGGCAGGCCGTCGCCCGCGACGATCGGCAGCCAGTCGCCCCAGGCCCGTTCGGCGGGCCCGTCGCCGGTCGGCTCCGGCCGGGGCGCGGCGGCGAGGCGGGCCCGGAAGCGGTCGGCGCGGGCGGCCATCAGCGCGCGGATCCGCTCGGAGGCGGTCCGGTTGGCGGCCGTGCCCTCCAACCCGTCGTTGAGCACCACGCTGAGGCCGACCGGCAGTTCGCGCTCCTCCAGCCGGCCGCCGCCCCAGCTGGCGACCCGGGCGCCGTCGGGCCGGACCAGGACGAGGTGGAACGGGTCGTACGGGGTGAGGTCGAGGTGGCCGATCCCGCCGTCCCGGACGGCGGTGAGCGGCAGTTCGCCACGGGACAGCCGGGTGTCGGCGGGGGCGAGCGGCCCGAAGCCGTTCAGCAGGCAGGCGGCGGTCCGCCGCCCGGGGTCGACGGCCAGCCAGGTGCCGCCGGCGGCGAGGTCGAGTCCGCCGACCAGGTCCGGCCGGTCCGGCCAGTGGTGGTCCGGCGGCAGCCAGCCGCGCCCGAGGTACTCGTCCCGGACGGAGAGGAGCAGCACCGGCACGGCCGCTCCCGGTTCGATGCTGACGAACGCCGTACACACGATCGCGGCCCCCTGACCTCGCCCGGCGGGGGCACGCGTGGTGGCGCCCCCGCGGTCGATCCTCGCACTCCCGTTCGCGCGCCGGGAGTGCGCGTCCGCGCCCTGAGGCGCCCCAGGGCCCTCCCTTTTCGGCCGCCGCCGTGGCACACTCGCCCCACGGCCGGGCGCAGGCCGAAGTGGCCCAGGATTTCGCGGTTCAAATGCACCAGGGAACAGGTCCACCAGGTCCCTAGGCTGGTGGCCATGACGACGAACGAGCACCAGCCGACCGAGGCCCCGGTCCCGGCCCCCGCCCAGCGCCTCGCGCTGCACAGCCTGGCCCCCGACTTCTACCAGGCCATGATCGCGGTGGACCGCGCCGCCCGGAAGGGCATCGACCACACGCTCGCCGAGCTGGTCAAGGTGCACGCCTCGATGATCAACGGCTGCGCCTTCTGCATCGACATGCACAGCACCGACGCCCTGAAGGGCGGCGAGCAGGACCACCGGCTGCTCTCCCTCCCGGCCTGGCGCGAGACCCCCTGGTTCACCGCCCGGGAGCGGGCCGCGCTGGCCCTCACCGAGTCGGTCACCCTGCTGACCCAGGGCCACGTCCCGGACGCGGTCTACGCCGAGGCCGCCGCCCAGTTCGACGAGACCGAGCTGGCCCAGCTGATCGCGCTGATCGTCACCATCAACGCCTGGAACCGGATCGGGGTGGCCTCCCGGCTCAGCCCGGCCGCCAAGTGAGGCCCGGGGACATGACGAACATGGCGGACATGGTGGACGTCCAGCAGGAGAAGGCCCGGCTGCTCCGGGAACTGCACCGGCCGGGCGAGCCGCTGGTGCTCGCCAACGTGTGGGACGCGGCGAGCGCCCGCCTGGTCGCCGCCGCCGGAGCGCGGGCGGTGGCGACGGCCAGTGCGAGCGTCTCCTGGTCGCTCGGCAGCCGGGACGGCGGCGGCGCCGACCTCGAACAGGTCCTCGTGCGGACGGCGCAGGTGGTCCGTGCGGTGGACCTGCCGGTCACCGCCGACCTGGAGAGCGGCTTCGCGCGGACCGCCGCCGGCGTCGGCGAGTCCGTCGCCGCGCTGCTGGCCACCGGCGCGGTCGGCGTCAACCTGGAGGACGAGGGCCGGCCGGTGGCCGAGGCCGCCGAGCGGATCGCGGCGGCCCGGGCGGCGGCGGACGCGGCGGGCGTGCCCGCCTACGTCAACGCGCGCACCGACGTGTTCCTGCACGGGATCGGCGCGCCGGAGGGCCGGCTGGACGACGCGGTGCGCCGGCTGCGGGCCTACGTCGAGGCGGGTGCGGACGGCGTGTTCGTGCCCGGTGTCGCGGACCGGGAGACGATCGCCGCGCTGGCCGCGGCCGTCCCGGTGCCGCTGAACGTGATGGCGGGGCCGGGCGCGCCGTCCGTCCCGGAGCTGGCGAAGCTGGGCGTGGCCCGGGTGAGCCTCGGCCCCGGGCTGGCCGAGGTGGCGTACGCGGCGGTGCGCCGGGCCGCCGCGGAGGTGTACGCGAGCGGTACCTACACCGCCCTGGAGGGCGGGCTGACCTACCAGGAGCTGAACGGCCTCTTCTGAGCGGGCTTCTCGCGGTCCGACCGGCGCTGAGCGGGCCCGGCGGCGCGGGCCGGGCGGTGCTGGGTGGCGCGGGCCCGGGAACGGCGAAGCCCCGGTTGCCGCCGACGGGGGTGGCGGCAACCGGGGCGGTGCCCGGTGGGCGTGGTCAGCCGATCCGGGTCAGCCGATCTGACCGCTGAGCCCCGGGTGGGTCATCTGGTTGGTGCCGACGGCCTCCACCTCCTGGGCGGTGTGGCCGACCACCGGCAACTTGCCGGCGGCGTGGATGGCGAGGTCGGCCGGGGAGAGGTTGAGACCGTCGGTGAGGCCCCCGGTGGCGTCCGGGGAGCTCGCGGTCTGGGTGGTGGCGGACGCCGCCGGGGCGGCGAGCGCGAGGCCCGCCATGGTGAGGGCGGCCAGGGTGGCGAGTTTCTTCATGCACTGCCGAACGACCCGGGCCGCCTTCAGGTAACCGGGCGGCTCAGACCGTCACCCGCAGGGTTCGCACGCTGTTGCTGATGAAGGAGCCGATCGGCTCCGGCGCGTCGCCCTCGGCGAGGGCCAGCCCGGGGAACCGTCCGAACAGGTGCCGCAGCGCGGTCTCGGCCTCCAGCCGGGCCAGTCCGGAGCCGAGGCAGAAGTGCGGGCCGTGGCCGAGCGACAGGTGCCGGTTGGGCCGCCGGGTGACGTCGAAGCGGTCGGCGTCCGGGTGGTGCCCGGCGTCGCGGCCGGCCGCCGCGTAGGAGGCGAGCAGCGCCTCGCCGCGCCGGATCACCACGTCACCGACCTCGATGTCCTCGGTCGCGTAGCGCAGCGGGAACTGGCCGACCGGCGAGTCGTAGCGCAGCGTCTCCTCGATGACCGCCGACCACGGCTGCTCGCCGGAGAGCACCAGCCGCAGCTGGTCGGGGTGGGCGAGCAGGGCCCGGACGGCGTTGGTGATCAGGTTGAGCGTGGTCTCGTGCCCGGCGACCAGCATCAGCAGCAGGGTGCCGACCAGTTCGGCCTCGCTGAGCCGGTCCCCGGCCTCGCGGGCGGCGATCAGGTCGGTGGTGAGGTCGTCGCCGGGCGCGGCCCGCTTGGCCGCCACCACGGAGCCCAGCAGCGCGTACAGGGCCTGCTGCGCGGCGGCGGCCGCCGCCGGGGTGGCCGAGCTGGAGACCAGGGTGTCGGAGAGCTCGTGCAGCCTGTCCTGCTCGTCCAGCGCCAGGCCGAGCAGTTCGCCGATCACCTGCATCGGCAGCGGGTAGGCGAAGTGCTCGCGCAGGTCGAACGCCCCGTCCAGCTCGGCGACCCGGTCGAGCAGCGAGACGGTGCGGGCCTCGATCGCGGGCGCCAGGTCGGCTATTCGGCGCGGGGTGAAGGCCTGGCTGACCAGGCCGCGCAGCCGCCGGTGGTCGTCGCCGTCGGCGGTGACCATGCCGGGCACGGTGACGAAGTTGAGCAGCGGCCAGCCCTGGGGCAGCCGGCCCTCCCGGAAGGTCGTCCACAGCTGGGCGTTCTTGCCCACCCGGTGGTCGGCGAGCAGCGCCTGGAGGGTGTCGTGGTGGGTTATCGCCCAGACCACCACCCCGCCAGGGAGCTCCACCAGGACCGCGGGGCCGGCCGCCCGGAGGCGGGCGTTCTCCTGGTGCTGGTCGCGTCCGAAGGGGTCGAGTCTGACGGGCTCGGGTCGGGGGTCGACGGCGGTGTCCATGCGGGCCTTTCGGGGGCTGGCGGGCGGGGCGGGGTGAAGGCGCTGTACAGCACCGGCAGGCCGAGCAGGGCCCGTGACCACGGGGACGGGCGCCATCCCAGGTCGCCGGCGGGGACGGCGAGTTGGAGATCGGGCAGGCGGTGCAGCAGGGTCTCGACGGCGGTCTCGACGATGATCCGGGCCGGGTGCTGGGCCGGGCAGACGTGCCGTCCGGCGCCCCAGGCGAGGTGGGCCCGGTTGCCGCCGAGCGAGCCCTGGGCGGCGGAGGCGACGCCCTGGGCGGCCGGGTCGGCGTTGGCCGCGGCCAGGCCGAGGACGAGCATGTCGCCGGCGCTGATGTACTGGCCGCCGAGGACGGTGTCGCCGGTGGCCCAGCGGCCAGGGAAGTTCTGCGTCGGTGGGTCGCGCCAGAGCACCTCCTCCAGCGCGTCGGAGACGGTGAGCCGCCCGCCGGTGAGGGTGGCCCGGAACCGGCGGTCGGTGAGCAGCAGCCGCAGCGTGTTGCCGGTCCAGTTGATGCTGGTCTCGTTGCCCGCGACCAGCATCACCACCAGGTGGTGCACGGCCTCCTCGTCGGTGAGCCCGGCCGGGTGGGCGAGCAGCCAGGAGGTGAGGTCGGCGCTGGGGGCGGTCCGGCGGCGCCGGACCAGGTCGATCAGGATCGCCTGGAACTCGGCGTTGGCGCGCACCGACTTGGGGCCGCTGTCCACGAAGTGGCTGATCAGCTCGACCAGGTGGGGCCCGGCCTCGCGGGGGAGGCCGACCAGCTGGGTGAAGACCAGCAGCGGCAGCGGGCGGGCGTACTGGGCGATCAGGTCGGCGGTGCCGTCCGGGCCCCAGCTGTCGATGAGGTCGTTGGCGCAGGCCTCGGTGGTCTCGCGCAGCTGGCGGTGGTCGATCTGGGCGAGGGTGTCCGAGACGGCGGAGCGCAGCCGCTGGTGCTCGGCGCCGTCCAGGTTGAGCAGGGTGGGCCGCCAGGAGGTCATCGGCAGCAGCCGGGAGTCGGGGGCCAGCCGGCCCTCGGCGGGCACCCGCCAGCGGCGCGAGTCCTTGGAGAACAGCGCCTCGTTGCGGGTGAGTTCGAGCAGTTCGGCGTAGCCGAGGACGAGCCAGGCCTCGACCCCGGGCTCCAGCTCGATCGGCGCGACCGGGCCGTAGCGCTGGCGCAGCCGGGCGTACAGGCCGTGCGGGTCCTCGGCGACGGCGGGGCCGTACAGCGGGGTCAGCGGGAGGCCGGCGGGCAGGCTGCCGCCGTGCGGGAACGGGCAGCCGGGGGAGGCGGTGCCGGGTTCGGGCGCGGTCATCCCTGGAGCTCCAGGATCGAGCTGCGGTGCAGGTGGTCGACGAAGTCGATCAGCAGGTCGTAGGACTGCCGCCGGTCGCGGGCGTCGCAGTGCAGGATCGGTACCTCCGGCAGCAGGTCGAGGGCGGAGCGCAGCTCCTCCTCGGGGTAACTCGGCGTGTCCGAGAAGGTGTTGACCGCCACGGCGAACGGGATGCGCTGCTCCTCCAGGCGGCCGAGCACGTCGAAGCTCTCGTCCGGGCGGCGCAGGTCGACCATGGCGATGGCGCCGAGCGCGCCGCGCGACAGGTCGTCCCAGAGCGGCCAGAACCGCCGCTGGCCGGGCGTGCCGAACAGGTACAGCGCGAGCCGCGGGTTGAGCGTGATCCGGCCGAAGTCGAGCGCGACCGTGGTGGTGGTCTTGCCGGCGCGCCCGGTGAGGTCGTCGATGCCGCTGCTGGCGGCGGTCATCGTCTCCTCGGTGCGCAGCGGAGTGATCTCGCTGAGCGAGCCGACCAGCGTGGTCTTGCCGACCCCGAACGGGCCGGTGACCAGGATCTTCACCGCGCCCTGGACCGAGGACGGCAGGTACCGCGGCTCGGCGGGCAGGTCGGCGGTGGCCCCGGGGGCTTCAGCGGAGTTGGCGGAGGCCAACGAGCACCTCTTCCAGAAGGGTTGCGGGCAGGCGTTCGGCCTGCGGGACGGGCGGGAGGACCTGGACGGCGCCGAGGTCCCAGAGGTCGCCGACCAGCACCTTGACGACGCCGAGCGGCAGCCCCAGGTGGGCCGCCACCTCGGCGATCGACAGCAGGCTGTGGCAGAGCGCGAGGATGCGCCGGTGCTCGCGGTTGAGCAGGGCGTGGTCGGGGAGCTCCGGCGGCTCGGGTAACGCGCTGACCAGGCTCTCGATGGCCAGCTCGGCCCGGGTGGACCGGCTGCGGCCACCGGTGATGACGTAGGGCCGGACCGGCCCGCTCACCGGTGCCCCCCCGCCGCGTGGTCGACCCGCGGCGGGCTGGTGAGGTGGCTGCCGATCCGTTCGACCAGGACCTGCATCTGGTAGGCGACCAGGCCGGCGTCCACGGCGTCGCTGGTCACCACGGCCAGGTGCGCGCCGGCCCCGGCGGCGACGATGAACAGGTAGCCGCCGCCGTACTCGATGATGATCTGGCGGGTGGCGCTGCCCGGTCCGCCGAACCCGGTCGCGACGCCGCGGGCCAGCGACTGGAGTCCGGAGCAGGCGGCGGCGAGCCGTTCGGCGTCCTCGCGCGCGATGTTCGCGCTGCGGCCGATCTCCAGGCCGTCGTTGGAGACGACGACGGCGTGCTGGACCTGCGGGACGTTGACGATGTCGGCGAGCATCCAGCCGAGATCAGGGGTGGTGGTCATGGAACTCTCCGGAGCGCTGGGGAAGTCGGGGGGAAGCGGGCAGGGAAGGGTCGTGCTGGGCCTGGACCCGGGCGGCCGATCGGCCGCTGGCGGTGCCGGCCTGGAACATCGCCATGAACGCCTGCGCGTCCCGGGCCGAGCGGTACGGCGGGGCGGGCGGCGGCGCGGGAGAGGCGTGTTGGGCGGGGCGGGCGGCGCGGTCGCGTCGGTGGCTCCGGCGGGGCAGCGGCGGCGGGGTGTCGGCGGCCGCGGGGGGTCGGCCGGCCGGCGGGGTCTCCACCAGGGGGTGTCCGGCGGGGTGTCCGGTCGGCCGGAGGTCGGTGCTGAACGCCCGGTCGTCCGGTCCGAGGCCGGGGACGGTGGGCGGCAGCGGTTCGGTGAGCAGGGCGTTCGGCAGCATCACGACGACGCGGACGCCGCCGTACGGCGAGGGCGCCGAGCTGAGGGTGACCCGGAAGCCGTACTGCTCGGCCAGCCGGCCGACCGCGGCGAGGCCCAGCTGCGGCACCTCGCCGAGCCGGGAGACCTCCAGGCTGGTGCCGCCGGCGAGGGCGGCGGCGGCCTTGGCGACGGCCTGTTCCGGCATGCCGACGCCACCGTCGTCGATCTCGATGACGGCTCCGTTGTGCACCGGCATCAGGGTGACGAACACCTGGGTGCTGGGCGGGGAGTAGCGGGTGGCGTTGTCCAGCAGCTCGGCGACGGCGTGGATCAGCGCCTCGGCGGCGGCGCCGACCACGGCGGTCTCGATCCGGCTGCGGACCACCACCCGCTGGAACGGCAGGATGCGGGACTGGGCGCCGCGCACGACGTCCTCCAGCGAGACCGGCTCGGGCCAGTGCCGGCCGGCCCGCGCGCCGCACAGCACGGCCAGGGTCTGGGCCAGCCGGGCCTGTTGGGCGGCGGCGTGGTCGGCCTTGAGCAGGCCCTCCAGCAGCGCCGGGTCGTCGTGGGTGCGTTCCATCTCGTCGAGCAGGGCCTGCTGGTCGTGGGCCATGACGAGGATGCGGCGGGCGACGCTGAGGAAGGCCCGCTGGGTGGAGGCGGTGAGTTCCTGCTCCTGCTGGACGGCGGCCAGGTCGGCGCCGCGGCGGGAGAGTTCGGCGCCCAGCTGCTCCTGGAGCCGGGCGAGGTCGCGTCGCAGCCGGTCGGCGCGGCGGCGCTGGGTGACGGACACGGCGCGGTACCGGGCGGTGGCCACGAGGGCGAGGGCGGCGAGTACGCCGGTTGCCGTTGTGCACCACTGAGTCATCGTCACGCCGCGAATTCTAGGGTGATGATCCTACGAAGGTGTGAACGGATCTCGCCAAGTGACCGGATCTCGTCAATATCCAGTCAATACGGCGTCAAACCGGCGCCGTTCGACCGCGATCCGGACGGCCCGAGGACGTTCGTCCCCGGTGGGGCGCCTGCGGCGCGTCGGCCGGGCCGGGCGGCAGATGGCCGAGTCACGTCCCGGGATGTGTGGGGAACGTGTGCACGGTGTTACGGAAGGGGCGACGTCCGGTGCAGGAGCAACAGCGCCACGTCGTCCGGCCGGGACCGCCGCTCGGTCACGTTCAGCGTGAGCAGGTCGGCCAGCCGCTCCAGCGCGGGCGCCGCGCCGACCCGGGTCGGGCCGGTCTGCCGGGCCCACAGCTCCAGCCCGCCGAGCATCCGCTGCACCGACTCGTCGTAGTCCTCCTCGCGGTCCTCGACCAGCCCGTCGGTGTACACCAGCAGCGTCTCGCCGACCGCCAGCCGGCCGACCGTCAGCGGGTACGGCTGCCCCGGGTCCACGCCCAGCGGCGGCCCGCCCGGCAGATCGAGCTCGACGGCCCTGCCGTCCGCGATCCGCACCGGCGCGGGATGCCCGGCCCGGGCCGCGGTCAGCGCGCCGTCGGCCGGGTCCAGGGCCAGGAAGAGGCAGGTCGCGAACAGGTCGGTGTCCAGCTCGGTCAGCAGCCGGCTGGTCCGGGCCAGCGTGGCGGCCGGATCGTGCCCGTCCGTCGCGTACGCCCGCAGGCCGCTGCGCAGCTGGCCCATCACCGCCGTCGCCTCCGCGTTGTGGCCCTGGACGTCGCCGATCACCAGCCCGATCCGGCCGTCCGGCAGCCTCAGCAGGTCGTACCAGTCGCCGCCGATCTGCATGCCCTCGGTGCTCGGCAGGTAGCGGGCGGCACTGGCGATCCCGGGCAGCCGGGGCAGGGTGCGCGGCAGCATCGCGCGCTGCAGCTCGGTGGCGCGGTGGTGGTGGGTGTCGTACAGCCGGGCCCGCTCCAGGGACTGCGCCAGGATCCCGGCGAACGCCGAGTACAGGGTGCGGTCCTCCCGGCCGAACGCCCGCTCGGCGGAGAAGGTGATCAGGCAGGAGCCCACCTGCCGCCCGGAGGCGACCAGCGGCAGCACCGCCCAGGAGGCCGGGGTGAGCGGGCCGTGCCGGCCCCGGTCCGGGCCGGGCTCGCTGAACAGCGGGGCCGAGCGGGTCAGCGCGTGCTGCATCACGTTCTCGGAGAGGTCCGCCAGCCGGGTCAGCTCGGTGCGCCTGGGCCCGCCGTACACGGTGTGCGAGACGGGCAGCAGCCGGCCCTCGTCCACCAGGTCCAGGACGATGCTGGCGGCGCCGAACGCCGGGCGGGCGACGTCGGTGACGGCGGTGGTGACGTCCCGGACGGTCACCGCCCGCGACAGCGACCGGGTGAGCGCGAGCAGCAGCGCCGTCCGTGCCCCGGCCGGGGTGGACTGCTCCTCGGGCTGCTGGTGCCCGGCCTGCTGCCCGGGGTGTTCCCGGTCCCGGTCCCGGTCCCGGTCTCGGCCCCGGCCCTGGTCCCGGTCGGAGAGCAGCCCGGCGACCCGGACCGGCCGACCGTGGACGTCCAGCATCACCTCGCCGGTCTCCTCGATCCGCGCCACCCTGCCGCCCCCGCGCAGCACCCGGTACCCGATCCGGTACCACCCGCCGGTGGTGAGCGACTCGGCGAGCGCCGCCTGCACGTCCGGCAGGTCCTCCGGGTGGACGATCCGGTCCAGCTCCGGGGCGGAGCCGTCGGCGGTGGCGGGCTGGCCGGTGACCCGGAACGCCGCGGCGTCCCAGTAGCTCTCGCCGGTGACCAGATCGCGTTCGAAGGCGCCGTGCCCGGCCGCCCGGACGGCGAGCGACAGCATCGGGTGGGCCAGCCCGGCGGGGCGGCTGCCGGCCCCGTCCGGCGGCGCCCCGGCCGGGTCCTGGGGTATCCGGGCGTCCGCGTGGTCGAGCAGGTGGGAAAGCCGGTGGGCGCAGGCCTCGCCGATGGTCTCCAGGACGTCCAGGTCGCGGCGGGGGACGGTGCCCCGGTGGGCCAGCGCGAGGGCGAGGACGCCGACCGGCCGCTCGTCGACGACCATCGGCAGGGCGATCACGGCGACCATGCCGGTGCCCATGCCGGCGTTCTTGTTCGGGTAGTCGACGCTGGTGTGCTCGGGACTGAGCAGGTAGGGGCGGCGTAACCGCAGGGCCATCGCGGCGGGGAGGTCACCGGCCGGATCGACGATGCTGTAGCGCTCGTGGGCCCAGTCCGGCAGCCCGTGCGAGGCGGTCAGCCGGAGCATTCCGGCGGAATCCAGCAGGTAGAGCGCGGAACCCTCGCCGGTGATCCAGCCCGGCCCCTCGGCGAGGACGGTGCCGAGCAGTTCGGCGGCACTGGTGCAGCCGAGAAGTAAGCGCACGCAGCGCATGGGGCTGCGGGCGGTGGGACTGCTGCGCGGCGTCCGGCTCTCGTCCTCGGAGGGGGGAACCCACGGCGAGGTCAGGTCCATCGGATACCCGGCCTTTCCGCTCTCGGGGGGTGGGTGCCCTCTGGGTGCCCGAACGGGCACTTAATTCTTCATACCTTATTTCTCAAGCGGGTGCTGAAGCGGGTGAATGGTGACCCAGACGGCGCACCAGCACCAGCGTCCGGTCGTCCGCCGCGTCCCGCGCCACCGTCCGGACCAGCCGCTCCGCCGCACCCCGGGTGAGCTGCTGCTGCGTCCGCCACGGCCGCACCACCGGCTCGGCCGCCGCCAGCAGCCGACCCACCCCCTCGTCCAGATCCCGACCCGGCACCTCCACCAGGCCGTCACTGAACAGCAGCAGCGAATCGCCCCGCCGCAGCCGCCCCGACACCGCCGGGTACAGCGCGCCCGACACCAGCCCCAGCGCCGGACCGCCGTGCCCCGACCGCGCCCAGCCGCCGCCGTCCGCCCGGCGGAACTGCGCGGGCGCCGGATGGCCGGCGTTGAACAGCAGGTAGTCGCCCGTCGCCGGACGCAGCGCGAGGTGCACCGCCGTCGCGAAGTCGTCCTCCCAGCCCATCCGCACCAGATGGTCGTTGGCCGCCGGCAGGAACGCTTCCGGCGGCACCCGCCCCAGCAGCATCGCGAACGCGCCCGACAGGTGCGTCGAGCGGGCCGCCGCCCGGCTGCCCTTGCCCGACACGTCCACCAGCAGCAGTTCCAGCAGATCCTCCTCGGGGCGGTGCGCGCACAGCAGGAAGTCACCCGAGAACGAGGTGTCGCCGGCCGGCGCCAGCGCACTGTCGAAGTGCCAGTCGAGCAGCCGCTCCGGAAGCCGGGCCAGCGTCCGGGTGTGCTCGGCCAGCTCCAGCAGCATCGAATCGCCCTGCGTCCCGCGCAGACCCAGCCGGTGCCGGAACCGGTTCGCGGCCAGCACCGTCACCGCGGTCGCGGCCAGTACCAGCGTCACCCCGATCCGCACCCCGAGCGGATCCCGCACCACAGCCCCCAGCACCCCGCCGGCCAGCGCCGCGCACACCAGCACCAGCAGCTGCCCGCGCCGCAACAGCAGCCCGCCGACCACCAGCGGCAGCACCAGCGCCGACGGCGGCCAGCTGTACGGCAGCACGATCGGCAGGACGCTCAGCACCGCCGTCACCCCGAGCAGCACCCCCAGCGCGTACCGCGCGGCCCGGGCGTTCCCGTCCAGCAGCCGCAGGTACCACCGCCGCGCCCTCGCTATCGGTGCGGGCACGTGGACCTCCGCCAAGGGGTCGGCGGTCCCCTGTCATGACCACCAGTCAGCCCGGCCACACTAACCCGTCCACCCCCACCACCCCCAGGCCCGCTGCCTGCCCGCCGCACCGGAAGTCGGCGGGTCCGACTTCTCGCGCACGCCGCGCCTGCTGCGCCTGCCTCGTACGCCGCGCCTGCCGCGCGCACGTCTTGCCGCCGGCCGTTTCCGGGCGCGCCCCCGCGTCCGCCTGTTGCACGGGAAGTCGGCGGGTCCGACTTCCCGTGCACGCCTCACCCGGTGTGGTGGTGGTTCCGCCGTCGTGGGAGGCCGGGCGGGTCGTGCCGCGGTCGGTGCGGTGGCCGGCGTCTCAGGGGGTGGGCCAGGTGCGGAGGCCGGTGGTGAGGAGGGTGATGAGGCGGCTCTGGGTGGTGGCCAGGTCTTCGGCGAGCTGGAAGCCGCCGCCGATGGAGAGGGAGGCGAAGCCGTGGGCGACGGAGCGGACGGTGCGGGCGGCGTGGATCGCCTCCGCGCCGTCGAGGCCGTACTCCCGCAGGACGGCGATGATCACCCCGACGAGCCGGCCGGCCGCGCGGGTGAGGTCGTCGTCCGGCTGCGGGGCCTGGGGGAGGGCGTTGTAGCGGTGCGGGTGCTCGGTGGCGTACGCGTGGTAGGCGCGCAGCACGGTGGCGACGGCGTCGTCCCCGCTGCGGCCGACGGCGGCCTCGGCGAGCCGGTCGGCGAGTTCCTCGGTGACCCGGACGGCGATGAGCCGCCGCAGTTCGGTGAGGCCGCCGCTGACGTGCTTGTACAGCGACGGGGTGGCGACCCCGGCCCGGGCGGCGACGGCGGCCAGGGTGAGGGCGTCGGCGCCCTGCTCGTCGATGAGGGCGAGGGCGTGGTCGACGACCTGCTCGGGGGTGAGTCCTACTCGGGGCATGGTGTGGGCTCTCCGTCGGTGGAAGGCGTACGTGGCGGGGCGGGGCGGGGCGGGGCGTGGTGTGGCGGGGCGTGTGGGCGGGCGGGGCTGACGTGGGCGGACGGGGTGGGCGGGGCTCAGGCGAGTTCGGCGAGGAAGGGCAGCAGGGCGCCGGCGGTGGCCTGCGGGTTGTCGGCCATCGGGTAGTGCCCGGATCCGTCGATCATGACCTTCCGCGCGTTGAGCGCGGCGGCCTGCCGGTCGGCGACGGCCTCCGGCTTGGGGAAGTCGGGGTCCTTGCTGCCCATGATGACGAGCGAGGGGCAGCGGACGGCCGCGGTCCAGCCGACGGGCGCGGAGTCCCCGCCGACGTGTCCGCGGGTGGCGGTCTTGCGGCCGGGGGTGCGCATGGCGGCGACGAGTCCGGCCACGTACGTGTCGAAGTCGGCGGGCTTGGCGCCCGGGTAGGCCAGCTTGCGGTGGTAGAGGCCCCAGAAGGCGGGCGAGTGGACGGTCAGGGCGCCCATGGCGCGGAGGGCGCCGCGCATGAGGGCGCCGGGCGGGGTGTTCTCGACGAAGGCGTCGATCAGGGCGATGCCGGCGACCCGCTCCGGGGCGTCGCCGGCGGCCTTGACGACCGTCGCGCCGGTGTAGGAGTTGCCGACCAGGACGGCGCGGTCGATGCCGAGGTGGTCGAGTAGGGCGAGGACGTCGGTGGCGATGGCGGCGGGGGAGTAGTCGTCCCAGATGATCGAGGATTCGCCGAAGCCGCGCAGGTCCATGGTGATGACCCGGCGGCCGGCGGCGGCCAGCAGCGGGTGGAGGTGCCGGTAGGCGGCGCGGGTGTCGAGCATTCCGGGGAGCAGCACGACGGGGGCGCCGTCGCCCTGCCGGGTGTCGTCGTAGGCGAGGCGGCCGCCGGTGACGTCGAGGTACTGGGTGGTGGGGGCGTTGGTGGCGTTCATGGTGGGCCTCCGGGGGCTGCCGGTGCGGGGCTTCGGCGTGCTGCCGATAGCCATAAAGCTAAGGCTAATAGCCTTAGCCGTCAAGCCTTCGCACCCTGTGGAGCGGGGGAGGTCGGCGGTGAGTGCCTGAATGAAGGGCCGTCCGTTGACGTCCGATCACGTGAGGTGGCGTCAATGGTGTTCAAGCGTGCCCAAGGGGCTCAAGGGGGACAAAACGCCCTTCGCGTCCCAGAGTGCCCCGTCCGTCTCCGGTCGTCCCGGGCGAACGGCTTGGAATCAGGGCCTCCTAGGATTAACGTTTGATAACGCAGCGCGGTCCTCAACGCCGTACCCAGACGGCACCGTGCGCCGTCGCCTAATCCCGCCGACCGGCCTCCGGGCAGGTCAGGGAGCCGGGGAACCACGTTCCTTGGGGTGAATCGGCGGGGCTCCGGCCCGGCCGTAGGAGACCTTCCTGCTCCGAACCCGTCAGCTAACCCGGTAGGCGCGAAGGAAGGAAAGGAGCGCGCCTCCGTGGCGTCGACGCACACCCCGGCACACCCGGCCGGCCTCGCAGCAGGTACCCGGCTCCTCGACCACCCCGGCCCGGACGGCCCCGAGTACGCGGGCCCGGACGCCGAGACCAACCGGCACCGGATGCCGCGTCAGGTCCGTGGGACCTCCCCGTTGCTCGGCGTCACCGCCGTCGCCGCCACCCTGGGCGCCACCGGCTTCGCCTCCGCCACCCCGGCCGCCGCCCCCGCCATCGAGACCCCGGACGAAACCCCGGTCGCCCTCTCCGCCGACCCCGGCCTCGCGCTCGCCGCCCGCATCCAGCTGCAGGCCGACAGCCAGCGCACCGCCGCCGAGGAGGACGCCCGCGTCCAGGCCGCGAAGGAGGCGGAGGCCAAGGCCGCCGCGAAGGAGGCCGAGGCCAAGCGGGCCGCCGAGGAGGCCGAGCGGGCCAAGGCCGCCGCCCTCACCCTGCCGGTGCGCGACTACCACCTCACCGCCCACTACGGCCAGAGCGCCCGCTACTGGGCCCACCTGCACACCGGCCTGGACTTCGCCGCCGACACCGGCACCCCCGTCTACGCGGTCGGCCAGGGCACCATCACCTCGGCCGGCTGGTCCGGCTCGTACGGCTACCGGATCGTCGAGACCCTGCCCGACGGCACCGAGATCTGGTACTGCCACCTCTCCTCGATCATCAAGGGCTCCGGCAAGGTCGGCTCCGGCCAGCAGATCGGCAAGGTCGGCGCCACCGGCAACGTCACCGGCGCGCACCTGCACGTGGAGGTCCGCCCCGGTGGCGGCGCCCCCGTCGACCCGGAGACCTGGTTCCAGCAGCGCGGCCTCAACCCCTGACGCACCCGCGAAGCCCCGGCCGCCGGAACCGAAAGGCACCGGCGGCCGGGGCTTCGCCGCGTCACTCCTGCGCCTGGTCCGCCGCCGGGTCTTCCTGGTCCGCCGGGTCTTCCTGGTCCGCCGGGTCGGCCGGCCCCGCCGGGTGCGGGTCGGGCTCTTCCTGCGCCGGCCCCGCCAGCTCCTTCAGGCGGGCGTCGAACTCCTCTTGCGCCAGCCCCGCCAGATACGCGTCGATCTCCTCCTGCCCCGGCTCCGGCGCGAGGTCCGGGAACTCCTCCACCAGCAGTCGCGGCAGCCCGGGCACCGTCCACTCCCCGTACAGGTCGAGCGCGGCCTCCACCGCCGCCTCCTCGAACGCCCCGAAGTCCCCGGCCAGTTCGTCCGGCATCGGCCGCCCCAGCGCGGTCAGCTCGGTCAGGTTGCGGTAGCTGCGCCGCATCAGGCCCTGCTCCAGCAGCCGGCGCGCGCCGTCGGTGGCCATGCCGACCGAGATCACCCGGGTCGGGCTCCAGCCCTGCTCGTCCACCTCGTCCAGCCAGCCGGTCTGCGCCAGTGCGGCGAACCTGGCCAGCCGCTCCTCCTGCGCCAGCTCCCGGAAGCCGGTCAGCCACTCCCGCACCGCCTCCGGATCCGTGACGTCCGCCCCGTACGCGTGCAGCAGCAGCGCGTACAGCCGGGGCCAGGTCACCAGGTCGGCGCGGCGCAGCAGCCCGGCCGCGACCTCGCCCTGCCACTCGGCCTCGGCGTGCAGCCGCTCCTGGCGCTTGGCGTTGAGCCGCTTGGCGGCCCGCTGGTGGTCGGTCAGCAGCCGGACGGCGGCGCCGTACGCGAACGGGTCCGCCTCCGGTTCGGGTTGGACGTACAGGTAGAGCCGTTCGTACAGCAGGTGCTCCACCGCGTTCGAGGTCAGTTCGGGCCAGCCGTCGTGCATCCTGCCCTCGCCCAGCTCCAGCAGGGCCAGCACCGCGCGCAGCGGCGCTTCGGCCACCGGGGTGCGGTCCTCTTCCGCCGCCCAGGCGAGCAGGTCGGCGGCCCTGGTGCGCGGGGCGAGCCGCAGGTCTTCGTCGTTCATAGCTCGAACGGTAACCGCTGGCCGGGAGTAGGGTCGGCTGCCATGGTCCCCGTACGACTCACCGGCCCCCGGCTGGCCATCCGCGAGTATCACCACACCCCCGGCGACGTGGACGCGCTGCACGGGCTGTTCGGCGACCCGGAGGTCACCCGCTACCTCCCCTTCGAGCCGCGCGACCGCGAAACCTGCGCCGACCAGATCGAGCTCTACCTGGAGGAGGCGATGGCGCCGGAGCGGGACACCTACCGGCTGGCCGTCACCCGGCGCGACGACGCCGAGGACCCGGTGGACGCCGTGCCGATCGCCCACGCCTCCCTCACCCTCGGCAAGCACCGCTCCGCCCACCTCGGCTACGTGCTGGGCCGCGACGTCTGGGGCCGCGGCTACGCGGGCGAGATCGCCGGCCTGCTCTGTGAGCTCTCCTTCGAGGCCCTCGGCGTGCACCGGCTGGCGGCCCGGGTCGACGTGGACAACGCCGCCTCCGCCAAGGTGCTCGTCCGGCTCGGGTTCCAGCTGGAGGGGCGGGTCCGGCACGACCTGTACAAGGGTGGCGCCTGGTCCGACTCGTACCTGTACTCGCTGCTCGCCGACGAGTGGACCGGCGCGACCGGCTGACCTTTCGGCGCGGACGTCCGGCGCGGACATCTGGCGCGGACCCGGGGCAGGCCTGCCAGGTCAGGCCCGGGGGGTTAACCCCACCCCCGATCCGCCAGGCCTCCGGATCCTCCCCGGCCCGCCGTTCGACCAGACTGATGCCATCAGCAGCCGAGAACGAGGGACCGGGGCCGGGACATGAGCATCAGCCGAAGCACGCAGGACCGCGAGTGGGACGTCCTCGGTGGTTACGGCGACGACCCGCGTCCCGCTCGGGCCCACCGGACCGAGGAGCCGCCGGCCGTCTGGCGGGCGCCGTTCTCCAAGCACTACTACCGCGAGATCGGCTACACGCTCACCGGCCTGCCGCTGTCGGTCATCGGCTTCTCCGTCTCGATCATCCTGTTCTGCATGGGGGTCGGAACCTTCGTCACCGTCCTCGGCCTGCCCGTGCTCGCCCTCCTGACCACCGTCGCCCGCGGCATGGGCCGGATGGAGCGGGCCCGGGTGCGCGGCATGCTGGCCCTGGACGTGCCCGCCCCGGCGCCGGTGCGCCAGACCCGCCCGGGCACCTGGGGGGCGATCACCGCGCGGCTGGCGGACCCGGCCGGGTGGAAGGCCGCGTTCTACCAGGTGGTGATGTTCCCGTGGGCGGTCCTCAGCTTCGCCCTGTCGCTGGTGTTCCTGCTGCTCGGCTGGGCGATGGCGCTGTACCCGCTCTACCAGTGGGTCTTCCCGGCCTTCACCCCGTGGCGCGGGTACCGGCTCTTCGACTTCTACGACAGCGACAACGTCCAGCACGTCTACTACGTCGAGGGGGCCTGGCAGATCGCCGGCTTCTCGCTGGTCGGGGTGCTGCTCATCATCCTCACCGCCCAGCTGGTCCGCGGCCTGACCAACGTGAACCGGGCCGCCGCCCAGGGCCTGCTCGGCCGCTGAACCCCGCGGGCCTTCCCGGTCCCGCCCGCTTCCCCGGTCCCGCCCGCCTCACCGGCCCCGCCCGCCTTCCCGGCCCCGCCCGCGCCCCGGACGTGCTCCGGATGCGGACGGGGCCGGCCCGTGTTCGGATGGCCGAGTGGCCGCCGCACACACCCCCGCCGACCCGGGCGCCCTGGGCCGGGACATCCTGGTCACCTCCCGCCCGCTGGACGAGTACTGCGACCTGTTCGACCTCACCCGGGCCCAACTCGCCGCGCTGCCGGGCCCGGTGCTGGACTGCCCGGGCGGCGCGGCCGGCCTGGCCGCCGAGGCGCGCCGGCTCGGCTGCCGGGTGATCGCCGCCGACCCGGCGTACGCGCTCCCCGCACCCGAGGTCGCGGCCCACGCGCTGGCGGCCCGTGCGTCGATGGCCACCGCGATGGCCGCCCGCCCGCACCTGTACCCGTCGCCGCGCTCCTGCCGACCGGACCGCTACCTGCGCAGCTGGGACCGCGCCCGCCGCCTGTTCGCCGCCGACTCGGCCGCGCACCCGCAGCAGTACGTGGCCGCCGCGCTGCCCCGACTGCCGTTCGCGGACGGCGCCTTCGCGCTCACCCTGAGCGGCTACCTGCTCTTCGCCTACCCCGAACTGTTCGGCCCCGAGCGACAGTTGGCCGCCCTGGTGGAACTCGTCCGGGTGACCTCCCCGGACGGCGAGGTCCGCGTCCAGCCGCTGCACGACGGCCACGGCCTCCGCTGCGCCCACCTCGACCCGCTGCGGTACGCGCTCGGCGAGCGCCGCGTCGCCAGCGAGATCCGCCGCTTCCCCCGCGCCGCGGACGGCCGCACCCGCCGCGTCCTGGTCCTGCGGTCCGCCGACCACCGCCGCCGGTCCGCCGCCGAAAAGTAATGGTCTCTCCTGGTCAGCACCCCTATACTCGCCCGCATGAGCGAGACGACCATCAGGCGCGCCGGGGCGGCCGACGCCGACCGGCTCACCGAGCTGATCCAGGCCTCCACCGCCTACCGCGGCGACTACGCGGCGATGATCGACGGCTACCGGGTCACCCCCGAGTACGTCGCCCGGCACGAGGTGTTCCTGGCCTCGGACCCGACCACCGACCGACTGCTCGGCTTCTACGGCCTGATCCGCGAACCGGCCGAACTGGACCTCATGTTCGTCGCCGACGAGGCCCAGGGGCTCGGCATCGGGCGGAAGCTGATCGCGGACATGCTGGAGCGCGCCCGGGCGGCCGGGATCGCCTCGGTCAAGGTGGTGTCCCACCCGCCCGCCGAGGGCTTCTACCTCCAGATGGGCGCCGAGCGCACGGGCACCCGCCCGCCGCAGGTCAAGACGCCCTGGGAGCAGCCCGAACTGCGCTTCACCGTCAAGGAGTTCAGCAGCTAGCTGTGGTCGCCCGCCGACGGAGCCGACTGGACGGGCTGAGCGGGCTGAGCGGGTGGGGCCGACTGTCCCGACTGTCCCGGTTGGGCAGGCTCGACGGGTGGGGCCGGCTGCGTCGGGACGAAGGCCGTCGCCTCCAGTCGGGACAGGATCTTCTCCGCCAGCCAGCTGCGGTCCGACCCGTACGGGATCCCCTCCGGCAGCACCAACTGCCCGGCCACCGCGTCCCGCAGCCGCTGCGCCTCGGCGCCGGGCAGCCGGGAGAGCAGCCCCCGGGCGGCCAGCAGCGCGTGGTACTGCTCGAAGCCGGAGCGCGGGCGCTCGATCGCGTCCAGCAGGCTCGGCAGGTCGGCCAGCGACGGGTCGCCCTGCATCAGCGCGAGCGCCTGGATCCGGCGGCCCTCGGAGCCGTCCGCGTACAGCGCCCGCACCTGGTCGGCGGTCAGCGCCGAGCGGCGCGCGGTAGAGCGGACCTCGGCCACCACGCCCTCCGGCCCGGACGAGGGCGAGGAGGCGGGCGGCAACTGCGCGGCCAGCGCGGCCGACTGCTCCGCGCTGCCCCCCAGCAGCCCGAGCTGCTGCATCGCCCGGACCCGCAGGTCGTCGGCGCCCACCTTGTCGCCTCGCCGGTCGCGGTCCTGCCCGGCGAGGAAGAGGTCCAGGGCCTGGTCGGCGTCGGTCAGTACCTGCGGCAGCGCGAGCCTGGTCACCAGCCAGCCGGCCAGGAAGCCGAAGACCACGAAGTACAGCACCAGTGCCGCCGCGAACGGCACCGCGGCGTCCTCCCCGCCCAGCGCGGGGGCCAGTGCGGTGCCGAGCTGGTGCAGCCGCTCGCCGAGCGAGCCGAGCTGGGTCAGCCCGACGCCCAGCAGCACCTTGGTCAGCCAGTCGGACACCTGCTCCAGGTTGGTGTTCGGGGCGTACGAGCCCTGCGGTTCGCCGCTGCCGCTGCGCACCCGGGGCACCCCGAACAGGAAGCCCAGCGCGCCGCCGAGCACCGTCGAGGCCCCGGCCACCACCAACCCGCCGCCGAAAGCCTGCCAGGCCTGCTCCCGGCCGAGCGAGAAGAGCAGCAGCCCGAGCAGGCCCGTCCCGGCCAGCGCCCCGGGCGCGGCCCACCGTGCCGTCCGCAGGGCCGTCGTGCCGCTCCGCCGCCGCGCCTTCGCCATCGCCTACCCCCTGTGCCCGCGCCGCTCCGCTCCGGAACCCGCGCCGACTCTAGCGCCGCGGCCCCACCGCGGGAACGACCCGGGGGCGCCCCGGACAGGGCGCGGGTGACGACCAAGAACGCCGGAAGACGCCGGAAGACGCCGGAGGGCGGCGGAGAACGCAGACAGCCCGCAGGCTGCTCCTCCGCGCCGGCCCGTGCACTGGCCTGGCGCCGAGGCACCGGGGATGTTCCGGTGGGCCTGCGGGCCGGGTGACTGCTATGGATTTCGCCTGCCGGAGGCCTCAGGCCTCACCCCGCGCAGGCAGGGGCGGCTCTAGCGAGCAGCCACCTCACGCATCCTGATGGAACTCAATTCAGGATCACCTCCCTTCAGTGTGCCGCCACGATAGGCAGCCCACCGATCGGAGGGCAACGGATTTATCGGTGGCCCGCCCGGCGGCCGTCGGCCGGGCCGCCGTCGTTCGGGAGGTCTCCGCTGACGAGGGCCCAGGTCCTGTTGCGGCTTCGCGGCAGAACGTTCCTTCGCCGTGCCGGGGAACGCGAAAGGCCCGGAGGACGAATCCTCCGGGCCTTTCGTTGCTACTGAGTAGCGGGGACAGGATTTGAACCTGCGACCTCTGGGTTATGAGCCCAGCGAGCTACCGAGCTGCTCCACCCCGCGTCGGTAAACACAACAATACGGGGAAGTCGCCGAGATGGGAAATCGGTTCTTCAGACCACCCTGGCGGAGCGCCTGTCGCGCCGGGCGGCGTGCCGGGCAGCCCGGGACCTGGCCCAGGCCGCGAAGCAGACCAGCGCGGCGAAGCAGGGCACCATCAGCGCCCCGTACACCACCAGGAAGCCGTCCGTGCCGAGGTCGGCGGCGGCGTTCCAGGTGCCGTGCAGCGCCATCGCGAGCAGCAGCCCGGTCGGCGCGGCCAGCCGGGCCAGCCAGCGCCGACCGGTGGTCAGGGCGACGGCCAGGCCGATCCCGGTGAGCGCGGTGAACAGCGGGTGCGCGAAGGGGGAGAGCAGGGCGCGCAGCACGAAGGTCTGCACGGTGCCGTCGAAGTCGCGCAGGCTGGGCGGATCGCCGAGGCCGATGCTGTCCAGCCGCTGCCGCTGGTCGGTGGTGAACGCCCGGCCCAGGTAGAGGGCGTTCTCGGTGAAGGCGAAGCCGCAGGCGGTCATCCCGCCGAGCACCACCCCGGCCGCCAGGGTGCGGGGCCGGGAGCGGCGGTGCGGGCCGCCGCCGGAGGGCGGGGCCGGGCGCAGGTACGGCAGCGGGCGCAGGTAGGGGCGCAGCCGCAGCCGGCCCCGGGCGTGCGGGACGGCCGGGCGGCGGGCGTACGTCCGGGGGAGCCGGGGGGCCGGCAGCCGGTGCAGCAGCGGAGCGCAGGGGCGGCCGGTGCGGCGGCCGTGGCAGCGCAGCCGCTGGCCGAGCGGCAGCAGCAGCACCAGCAGGGCGGTGGCCTTGGCGGTCTCCTCGATCAGCGGGGTGGCGATGCCGGCGCCCAGCAGTTCGCCGAGCGGGCCCTGGTGCGAGGTCAGGTAGCTGGCGGTCCAGTTGTTGGCCACGATGGCGACGGTGGTGGCCGCGCAGGCGCCCCAGCCGAGGCAGAACACGGTGTGCCGCAGCGGCACCCGGGCGGTCAGGTTGAGCCAGGCCAGGGCGCCGAGCACGAACGGCAGCGGCACCATCGCCAGGCCGACGCCGACCAGCAGTCCGACGGTGCCGGTCTGCCGCTGGACCAGGTGCAGGATCAGCACCCCGCAGCCGGCCAGGGTCAGTACGGCGGTGGCGGTGACGGAGGAGACCGCCACCGAGCGGCCGCGCCGGGGCGGTGCGGCGGCTCCGGCCGGTGGCGGTGAAGCGGCGCCGGCCCGGGGCGCGAGGCGGTGGGCCCGGCGCCTCCGGGGCCCCGGGATGGTCCGGGTGTCGCCGGTGCGCGGGACCGTCTCCGGTGCGTCGGCGGCGGCCTGGACGGTGGCCCGGGACCCGCCGCCGGCCGGGCTGCCCATGCGGCACAGGGTAGGCCACCGCACCCGCCCGTCGGGAGGACTCGGGACGAACCGTCCGCCCGGGGAACGGCCCCCCGGTCAGCGCGTGGTGGCCTGTTCGAACGGCCGACGGCGGCTCAGCGGCGGCGGAACAGCAGGTCGTGGACGACGTGCCCCTTGGCCAGTCCGGCCCGTTCGAACTTGGTGACCGGGCGCCAGTCCGGCCGCGGCGCGTAGCCGGGGATGCTGCCGTCCGGGTGGTCCGCGGGCTCCAGCCAGCCGCTGCCGTCACCCTCGGGGTGCAGGTTCTCCAGCTCCGGCGAGGCGGACAGCACGGCCAGCATCTGCTCCGCGTACGGCTCCCAGTCGGTCGCGCAGTGCACCAGGGCGCCGGGGGCGAGCCGGGGCAGCACGAGCTCCAGGAAGGACGGCTGGACCAGCCGGCGCTTGTGGTGCTTGGGCTTGGGCCACGGGTCGGCGAAGTAGACCCGCAGGCCGGCCAGCGAGGCGTCCGGCAGCATGTCGCGCAGCAGGATCACGGCGTCGCCGGCGGCCGGCCGCACGTTCCGCGAGCCGTCGCGCTCCAGCAGGCCGAGCAGGTTGCCGTGGCCGGGGGTGTGGACGTCGGCGGCGAGGATGCCCATGGCCGGGTCGGCGGCGGCCATGGTGGCCGTGGTCTCGCCCATGCCGAAGCCGATCTCCAGGGTGACCGGCAGCTCGCCGAACAGCTCCCGCAGGTCGAGCGGGCTGCCGTCGATCGGTATGCCGTAGGCCTCCCAGCCCCGGTCCAGGGCGCCCGCCTGGGCGTTGGTCATCCGGCCCCGGCGCGGCTGGAAGCTGCGGATGCGCCGCTCGCGGTGCTGGGCGTCGGTGGCCTTGTGCGGGTACATCGGCGCGGGGTAGCCGGCCGGCGCGGCGGACAGCCGGGCGGACGGCGAGGGCTGGGGGATCGGGGCGGTGGCAGTCACAATTCCCCGAGTCTACGGGGACCCCGGGCCCCTCCCGAAGGTGCTGTGACCGGGCTCATCCGCCGGCCTCCAGTGCCGCCAGCGCCCGGCGGGCCACCTCGCGGCCGATCGGCAGCGAGGCCGTGGCGGCGGGGGAGGGGGCGTTCAGCACGTGCACCGCGCGGCGCGGGGAGCGCGGGTCGGCCGGGTCGAAACCGGCGAAGGCGAAGTCGTCCAGCAGTGAGCCGTCCCGGGCCACGGCCTGGGCCCGGACCCCGGCGCCGGCCGGCACCAGGTCCTCGGGGGCGACCGCGGGCAGCAGCCGTCGCACGGCGGCGGTGAACGCCCGCTTCGACAGCGAGCGGTGCAACTCGCCCACCTCCTGGCGCCAGTGCCGCCGGGCGATCCGCCAGGTGCCGGGGAAGGCCAGCGTCCCGGCCAGGTCGCGCGGGCGCACGGTGCGCCAGTCGTAGCCCTCACGGGCCAGCGCGGGCACCGCGTTCGGGCCGACGTGCACGTCCCCGTGGACGCCCCGGGTGAGGTGCACGCCGAGGAACGGGAAGGCCGGGTCGGGCACCGGGTAGACCAGGCCGCGCACCAAGTCCCGTCGCCCTTCGGCCAGTTCGTAGTACTCGCCGCGGAACGGCACGATCCGCACCCCGGGCTCGTCCCCGGCCAGCCGGGCGATCCGGTCGCTGTGCAGCCCGGCGCAGTTCACCAGCACCTGGCAGCGCAGTTCCCCGGTGGAGGTCTGCACCGTCACGCCGTCCGCCCGCCGGGCCGCCGCCCGCAGCTCGCAGCCGAGTCGGAGCTCCGCACCCGCCTCCCGGGCCAGCCGGGCGTAGGCGGTGGCGACGGCCGGGAAGTCGCAGACGCCGGTCGTACCGACGTGCAGCCCCGCCACCCCGGTGACCTGCGGCTCGTACCGGGCGATCCCGGCCCGGTCCACCTCGGTGACGGGGATGCCGTTCGCCCGCCCGCGCTCGGCCAGCGCCGCCAGCCGGGGCAGCTCCTCCGGGCCCGTGGCCACGATCAGCTTGCCGGTGACCTCGTACGGGACACCCTGCTCGCGGCAGAACGCCACCAGCTCGGCGGCGCCCGCCACCGCGTACCGGGCCTTGTACGAGCCCGGCCGGTAGTAGACGCCGCTGTGGATCACCCCGCTGTTGCGGCCGGTCTGGTGGGCGGCGAAGCCGGGCTCCTTCTCCAGCACCGCGAGCCGCAGCCCCGGCCGGGCCCGGGTCAGCGCGTACGCGGTGGCGAGGCCGACGATCCCGCCGCCCACCACCAGCACGTCGAAGTCGTACGCCACCGCCCGCTCCTCGCAGTCCGCCCGGCTCCCCCCGCCGCCGATGCTGCCACGCCGGGCGGGGCCGGTCGAGGGCGCCGAGGGGCGGGCGGTGGCGCCGGCCGGCGGTGTCGGGCCTGGGTGCCCGGGGCCCCTCTTGCCGGTGCACCTCAATGACCGCCGGGCTCGCCCCCGGTCACGCCGGGGCGACCAGGACCGCGCGGGCCCGTTCGGTCAGCTCCCGGACGCGGCGCTCGCCCTGGAAGGGCTCCAGGCGGCGCAGCATCTCCACCACGTACTCCCGGCTGCGCTGGGAGGAGATCCGGCCGGCCACCTCGACGGCGCGCTCGCCGGCGGCGACTGCGGCGTCCAGGTTGCCGGCCTCGGCCTCGGCCATCGCCGAGACCACCAGCCGCAGGCCGTGCGAGCGGACGAAGCCCTCGGTGGGCTTGGCCAGTGCCTCGCGGGTGAACTGGCGGACCTTGGAGGGCACTCCGAGGTCGCGGAAGCACTCGGCGGCGTCGGCGGCGAGCCGGTCGTAGGCGTAGAAGTCGATCCACGCCGGATCGGGATCCCCGGCGCGGGCCCGTTCGAGTGCGCTCTCCGCCGCGCCGAGCGCCGTCGCGCACGCCGCCGCGTTGCGGGCCTTGGCCTGGGCCCGGGCCTCCACCAGGTGGAAGAAGCTCATCGTCCGGGCGGTGGCCAGGCCCCGGTTGCGCTCCAGGGCGGCCTGGGCGAGGTCCACCGCCTCCTCGGCGAAGCCCCGGTAGCCGGCCTGGAGGCTCATCGAGGCGAGCACGTAGCCGCCGAGCGGCACGTCGGCGGCGGCCCGGGCGAGCCGCAGGGCCTGGATGTAGTAGCGCTGGGCGGCCTCGTGCTGCCCGGTGTCGAAGGCCATCCACCCGGCCAGCCTGGTCAGTTCGGCGGTCGCGCCGAACAGCGCCCGGCCGACGGTGTCGCTGTACGAGGCCAGCAGCAGCGGGGCCGCCTCCACCCGCAGGCACTCCGGCACCATCGACGAACGCCAGTCCCCGCCGCCGTACTTGGAGTCCCAGCGGCGGGCCTCCTGGGCGGCCTCGCGGAGCTTGGCGGCGTCCGAGTGGCCGACCCGGTAGGAGGACGCCTCGCTGGGCGCGCGCGGCGCCTCCCGGGCGACCGAACCGTCCGCCGGGGTGATCAGCCAGCGGGACACCGGCGTCGCGTAGGCGGCGACCGAGAAGGTGCCGGCCAGGCTGTCGCTCCAGCGGCCGCCGCCGGGGCCGCGGCGCAGGTCGAGGTCGACCCGCCACAGGTCGGTGGCGGAGCGGACCGCCTCGGCGACGTCGCGCGGGAAGGCCAGGCCGAGTTCGGGGGCCGGGTCGGTGTCGCCGAGGCCGATCTCCTCCAGCGGCACCGGGCGGCCGAGCTTGCCGCCGATCGCGGTGGCGATCAGGTGCGGGACGGGCCCCTGCGGGACCATGCCCTTGCTGACCCAGCGGGCCACCGAGGTCTTGTCGTACCGCAGGGTCAGCCCGCGCTGGGCGCCCAGGTCGTTGACCCGGCGGGCCAGTCCGGCGTTGCTGATCTGGGCGAGGGTCAGGAGCGTGCCGAGCCGTTCGTTCGGTCCTCGTGGGCTGACGGTCATGGTGGCGGCGGCACCTCCTGCGGCCTTGTGCGCGGGGCCCGGGCGGCACCGGGCCGTAGCTGCTGTACCTAGAGTAGTCGGACGCGTTCCGACGGTTAAGAGGCCGCATTCCGGATGGCGGGATCGTGCACCCGGCGGTGCGGCGCCGGCTCCTCGCCGGGGTTGGTCCGGACCACTCGGATCGGGCCGGGGGTGCCGCGCGCCGGAGCGTCGTGCTCCGGTCCTGTGTTCACGTGCGCCCGGCCGTGCCCCCTGGCTCGACCGGCTGGTCGGCGATTCGCTGGTGGTCGTGGGTCGGCCCGCCGTCGAGGACCCGGCGGGCCGGGGGACGCCGCCGCCTCAATCCCCGCGGGTGGTGGCTGAGTCCGGGAGGGCATGCGGATGCCCTCCCGGGCTGGGCGACGCCTTTCGGCCATCTCGCGATGCCCATGTCAAAGGCGGCGCGGCGGGCGGTCCGGGCCGGGGAGGGGAAGGCCCGGCCCGCCCTGCGGACCACGCGAACACGTCAACACCCGCTGCCCGCACCGGGATCGCCGCCGGGGCCGGAACCACCCCGCGCCGGGGTCACCGGCGGAACCGGAACCGGCAACACGGGCCACGGGAGCGCCAACCGGTGGCACGATGTCTCCTGACGGCGCGCCGGTACCCGGGGCCGCCGCCACGGCACACCGCGGACCGGCGAGGAGCCGCCCGGCGGCGGACGCGCCGTACGGGTGCAGGTCCTCGTCCGGTGGAGGCGCGATGCGGTGGCTGACGGGCTGGAGCACGGGCGCGCCCCGGGCGGGCGCACCGGCGCACGAGGCACTCGGCACGGTCGCACCGATCGCCGCGCGCCCCCTGTGGACCGGACCCAACCCGCTCTGGGCCGTCGGGGACTGGCGCCCCGAGGAGATCCGCCTCGCCACCCTCCGCCCCGGCGCCCCCGCCACGGTCACCACCGGCCCCACCGCCCCCGACCCCGTCGAGGACACCCCCGCCACCCTGCGCCTCGCCGTCCTCGGCCACTGCGGCGCCACCGACGCGGAACTCGCCGCCGGCCTCGCCGCCGCCCGCGGCGGCGCCGTCCGCCACCTCACCGCCTGGCCCGGCAGCTACACCGCCGTCCTGCGCACCGGCACCCGCTCCACCCTGCTGCTCACCGACCTGGCCGGCGCCCAGCCGGTCTTCCACACCCCCTGGGCCGGCGGCACCGCGTACGCCACCGCCGCCCTCCCGCTCGCCGACCTGGTCGGCGCCCCGCTGGACACCGGCCACCTCGCCGCCCGGCTCGCCTGCCCCGAATCGCCCGAGGCGCTCGGCACCGGCACCCCGTACCTGGGCGTCCAGCGGGTGCCCCCCGGCCACGTGCTCGCCATCCGCGGCGGCCACCCCTACCTCTCCGCCTACGACGACCCCGCCGTCCGGGAGCAGCCGCGCGACGAGGCGCCCGCCGTCCGCGAACTCACCCGCGCGCTGCTGGAGTCCGTCCGCTCCCGGGTCCGCACCACCGCGCCCGCCACCGCGCCGGGTTCGGCCGGCCGCGCCCGGCTCGGTGTCGACCTCTCCTACGGCACCGCCTCCGCCACCGTCGCCCTGCTCGCCGCCGCCGTACCGCTGCCGCCGGTGCCCGCGAGCACGGGCCCGGAGCGCCTGCCGGCCGTCCGCGCCGGGGCCAGGAACGGCGCGGTCAAGGGTTCCTGGACCCGCGTCGCCGCCCAAGAACCCTCCGCCCCTGAACAGTTGGCCGCCGTCACGCTCGGCGAGACCGAACCCCCGACCACCCTCGCGCTCGCCCCCGACACCCCCCGGCTGCGGCACACCGTGCTCCACCCCGGCCCCGACACCCTCCCGTACGCCGGACTGCACGCCGACGCACCGCCCGGCCGGCTCACCGACGAGCCCGGGCCCGAACTCGTCGCCGCCGCCCGCGCCGAGGCCCGCTTCGACGTCGGCGGCACCGACCACCTCACCGGCTACGGCGCCCGCCAGGTCCTCGACGGCCACCCGGCCCGGCTCGCCGACCTCATCCGGGCCGGCCGCCCGCGCGAACTGCTGCCCCCGGTCGCCGCGCTGGCCGGTGCCGACCGGGCCGTCGTCGGCGTCCTGGCCGGCGCGCTGCGCACCCCGCTCACCGTGGTCCGGGCCGCCCACCGGCTCTCCCGGGTCCGGTACGCCGAGGCGCTGGACGACGCCGCCGCCAAGCTGACGGCCCGCCATCTTCCGGGCAACGGCCGCACGGCGGGCGACCGTTCGGCCGGCGACCTCGCCTGGTGCGTCCCCGGCCCGGCCGCCCGCTGGCTGTCCGACGAGGCGCTCTCCTCCGTCGCCCTCCGGCTGCGACTGGCGGCGCGCAGACCGGCGCCCGACGAACGCCCGGGCGCACACCGCGCCCGGCACGCCCTCTACCGGCACGCGCGCTCCTACCGCACCCTCGTCCACGCCGCCGAACAGCCCGGCCAGCGGCTGCACGCGCCGTTCCTCGACAACCAGGTGGTCCGCGCCGCCCGCCTGCTCCCCGACGACGTCCGCCTCCAGCCCGGTGCCCGGCACGCCCTCCTGCACGCCGTCCTCACCGGCGCCGGTCGCACCGACCTGCCCCCCGACTGGGGCCGCGGCCCCCGCCCCGACCGCACCGCCCCCGCCCGGGCCGGCCTGCGCCTCGCCGCCGACGGCCTCGCCGAACTCTTCGACGCACCCCTCCTCGCCGAAGCCGGCCTCATCGACCTCCCCGCCGTCCGCGCCGGCCTCGCCGACCCCGCCACCCCCCTCTCCCCGGCCGCCCTGGCGGGCCTCGCCGACCTGGTCTCCACCGAACTCTGGCTCCGCCGCATCCGCGCCCGCCGCCACGGAGCCTGCTGGACCGGCCTTCCCCTGGCCCAACCCCCGGCCCTCAGCCCCGTCCGTCCCTCCTGACCCCGCCGCCCGCGCCGCGCGCCCCACGCCCCCGCGCCGCGCCCGGCCGGGCGGCGGGGTCCGGGAGCCGGGGCAGGTGATGATGGCGGGCAACGAGTCCGTCGGTGAGGAGAGCCGTGGTGGCCAGCGTGAGCCCGGAGCAGTCCGTTCCCGTCGTGCTGTCGGTGCTGGGGCGGCCGCCGACGGGGCGCCCGCCGGGGGTGCTGGCCGCATGCGACGGGTCGGACGGTTCGCTGTGGGCGTTGGACCGGGCGATGACCGAGGCGGAGCTGTTCGGGCTGCCGCTGTACGTGCTGGCCGTGGTGAACCCGGCGCCGGCCGGCTATCCGCCGGGGATGGCGGAGCTGGTGCAGGAGAGCGTCGAGACGTTGGTGGAGAGCATGGCGGACGGGCTGCGCCGGGCGGTGGTGGCCGTGCAGGGGCAGCGTTCCCGGCCGTACGCGGGGGAGATGTCGCTGCACGTGGTGCTGGGGAACGTGATCGAGGTGCTGCTGGAGGCCTCGACCCGGCAGCACACGCTGGTGCTCGGCACGCGGGGGAACGGGGGGTTCGCGCGGCTGCTGCTGGGTTCGGTGAGTTCGGCGGCGGTGCACCACGCGGCCTGCCCGGTGCTGGTGGTCCCGGCGCCTGCGGAGGGCTGACCCGGGGCGGGGCCGGTGCGCTGACCAGCCCGGCTCGGGGCGCTGACCAGGGAGGCTGACCGGGGTGCCGGGAATGTACCGAGATGGTTCATCGTTCACCTATCCCGACACCCGTCCCCGCCCCACCCCTGGAGTCCCCTCATGAAGGTCGAGATCTGGTCCGACATCGCCTGCCCGTGGTGCTACATCGGTAAGCGCCGCTTCGAGCAGGCCCTGGAGGGCTTCGCCGGCAAGGAGGGCGTCGAGGTGGTCTACCGGCCGTACCAGCTGGTCCCGGACGCGCCGGCGACGGCGAGCCCGCACCGCGCGTGGCTGGCCGAGCGCTACGGCCCGCAGTCGGTGGCGATGGACGCGCGGGTGGCCGAGCTGGGCCGCGCCGAGGGCATCACGTACGACTTCGACGCCGCGCTGCACGCCAACACCTTCCTGGGCCACCGCCTCCTGCACCTCGCCGAGACCGAGTACGGCGCGGCCGTCCAGGGGCGGCTGAAGGAGGAGCTGCTGAAGGCACACTTCACCGACGGCGTCGACGTCGGCGACCGCGCCGCGCTGACCGACGTCGCGGTGGCGGCCGGCCTGGACCGGGCGCGGGTCACCGCCTACCTGGCGGGCGACGAGGGCGCCACCGAGGTGAGCGCGCAGCTGGCCGAGGCCCGGGAGCTGGGCATCACCGCCGTGCCGACCTTCGTGTTCGAGGGCAAGTGGGCGGTGCAGGGCGGCCAGGACGAAGAGACCTTCCGCAAGGTGCTGGAGCAGGTCGCCGCCGAGATCGGCGAGACCCGCCCGGCGCCGGTGCAGGTCGCCCCGGCGGGGGAGGCCTGCGCGGACGGCTCCTGCGCGATCTGACCCCGCACAGGACCACTGCGCACAGCTTTACCCCGGGTGGGCCCCACCCCGCACAGCCCCCGCCGAGGCCCGTTTCAGGAACACCTGAAGCGGGCCTCGGCCCAGTCCGCCACGTTGAGCGCCGACCAGATCCCGTGCACCGGGGTGACCACCAGCCGGATCGACTTCTGCCCGGCCAGCGACACGTGCACCGGTGCCGCGTCGTCCCCAGCGGCGAGCGGGGAGGAGCGCCACAGGGTGCTGCCGTCGCCGCCCTGGACGGAGAAGACCACGCCGCCCGGCGAGAGCGTGGCGTCGTCGACCCCGGCGACCGCGTCGAAGGACGTGCAGCTGCGGTTGAGGTCGATCAGGGTGGTCGCCGGGGCGCGCACGGTGATGGCGTGCCCGTGGCGTTCGCCGCCGATCCAGGCGCTGTCGTGCTGCCAGAACCAGTCGCTGCCCTTCTGCCGGATGCTGGGGCCGGGCGGCGGCACCCGGTTGTTGCCGGGCTTGACCACGGGCAGTGAGTCGGCCCAGAAGTCGGCGGGCGCGGGCGGCGAGGGCGGGGTGACTGTCGGGGTGGGCAGCGGCGGCACGGTGGGCGTGGGGACGACGGGGACGACCGGCGGCTCGGGCGTGGGCAGCGGCGGCACGCTGGGTGTCGGGACGAGGGGGACGGCCGGGGCCGGCGGCGTGGGGGTCCGCTTGGGCGTCGTCGAGCTCGGCGTGACCGGCGACGCGGCCTTCGTCGTGGTCTGGGCGGCTGCCGGGGCGGCTGTCGGGGCAGGCGTCGACCGGGTGACCGGCGTCGCGCTCGGGCTCGGGTTCGGGCTCGGCTCGGACGGTGCTGGGGCGGTCGCGGCGCTGCTGGGCGCCGGGTCGGCGGGCGCGGGCGGTGCGGGTGCGGGGGCCTGCGGCCGGGGGGTGGCGGGGGCGCCGGCGGCGGGGGGCGCGGCCGTGGGGGGCGCGGCCGTGGGGGGCTTGGGCTCGGGTGAGCCGGTGAGCGCGTACGCGGCGACGGCGGCCGCGGCCACCGCGACGGCGGCGGCGATCCCGGCCTTGGCGGCGGTGCCCAGGCCCTCGCCGGCCGCGGCGCCGGCCCCGGCCCCGCCTCCGCCGGAGGCCGCACCGGCGCCCGCACCCGCTCCGCCAGCTGCACCCGCACCCGCGGTTCCGGAGGTGGCCGCCGCGGTGCCCGCAGCCGCACCGCCGACCGCGGCGACCCCGCCGACGGCCGCCGCGGCGGCGCTGAACCCGCCGACCCCGATCCAGACGAGCACGCCGCCGGGCAGCAGCGCGCGCAGGCCGGTGTTGATCTCGGTGAGTTCGAGGCAGGCGGCCGTGCAGCGGTCGCACTCCTGGAGGTGCCGTCCGACCTCCGCCGAGGCGCGCTTGCGCAGCGATCCGCGCGCGTACGCGCCGAGCCGGTTGGCGTACGCCTCGCAGGTGCGGTCCTGGCTGCCGGAGACGTGCGCCTGGAGGAAGGCGGCGGCGAGCCGGTCGCGGGCCCGGTGGGCCTGGACGGCGGTGGCGTTGGCGGTCTTGCCGAGCATCACGGCGACGGTCTTCGGGGACTCCCGTTCGACCTCGGTGTGCCAGAGCACCATCCGGTCGTCCTCGGGCAGTTCGGCGTAGGCCTGCATGACCATGCGCTGGTCGGCCATGGCCATCGCCCAGGCATCGGCGCCGGGGTCGGCCAGGTCGAGGTCGACGACGGCGGCCGAGGTCTGGGCGAACACGCTGAAGTCGTCGACGAGTTGCTCGCGCCGCTCGCTGCGGGTCCAGGCGGCGGCGACGTTGCGGACGGCGGTCAGCAGGTAGGCGCGGACGGCGAACTCCGGGCCCTTGCCCGCCCTCAGGGCTTGCAGGGTGCGGGCGAAGACCTCGCCGGCGAGGTCCTCGGCGGTGAAGCTGTCCCGGCAGCAGGTGCGGGCGTAGCGGCGCACCGAGTCGGCGTGCCGGCGGTAGATCTCCTCGTACGCGGTGTCGTCGCCGGCCCGGACCCGGGCGGTCAACTCGGCGTCGGAGGCCGGGCGCTCGCCGTCGACCGGGTCGGCGGGGGCGGGCACGGTGGGGCGGGCGGGGCGGCCGGCGCCGACGAACGCCTCGGGGGCGACGCCGCCGCGGCCGGCCGGGGCCTGGCCGGGCACCCGCCCGGGGGGCAGCGCGGCGGCGGAGGCGGAGAGGGACTCGCGGCTGGGCATGCCCGCCTGGTCGGGCACGTGTCCGGCGGTCGGGCCGGTGGCCGAACCCGGTGCGGCGCCGGGTACTTGGGCCGGGCCGCCGGAGGCCGTGGCGGGGCCTTCGGACGTACTGCCGGACGAGCCGTCGGCCAGTCCCCCGGTCAAGCCTCCGGACGGGCCGAAGTCGAGGCCGTACCCGTAGTCGTTCTGTTCCTCGGCGCTCACAACGGACCCCAGATTCCACGACAGCCCCCGCAGTGTGGCAGGGCGCGCGGGAGCGCGTGGGCGCACGGTTCCGCGCTGTACGGCGCCGAGGGCGCGCGAAGGGCGCGCATCGGGACATTGGCTCCAACCACGGGCAAAGGATGGCATAGCGCAGAGATGGGCGGTAGCCGGACCGGCCGGGACCCACTCTTCCGAGGAGCCGTCGCGGATGTGTTCGGCCAGTACAGGGCGGGTGGTTGTGCACCGCCCGCACCCGGCGCGCGTGACTGGTCCGCGCGCCGGTCTCCCGTCCAACTCCCGTCCCCGCCAGCTGCGGCGGCCGCGCCCGCGGTGGCGCGTCAGCGTGCCCGCAGGCCGTCCAGCAGGATCTCCAGCAGCCGCTCCGAGGGGCCGGCCGTCGGCTGCCCCTCCGCCTGCTGGACCCCGGCCGAGAAACCGGCCGTGGTCGGCGTGGTGCGGGCCGCGTGCACCGGCACCGAGGCGGTCAGCACCAGCACGACGTCCGACACCGTGACGCCCGGCCGCAGTTCGCCGGCCGCGCCGGCCCTGGCGACCAGGGCGGCCAGCAGCTGCAGCAGCAGCCGGGGATCGGCGTCGGCCGCCGACGGCTCGACGGCCGCACCGTTCTGCGCGTCCTCGCCGCGCAGGTCGAACCGGACGGCGGCCGGCTCGGGCACCCGCTGCTCCGGCACCCGGCCCAGCTCCTCCGCGTACCGGAACGCCTCCGGCGGCAGCAGCCGCCCGGCGCCGGTGCCGACCGCCCGCGCCAGGTAGCCGGCCAGCGACTCCCAGGCCCCGCCGCCGCCGTACAGCGACTCCCGCGCCTGCGCGGTCAGCCAGGCCACCTCCTCGGCGGCGATCCGCTGGACCAGCACCTCCTTGCTCGGGAAGCGCCGGTAGACCGTCCCGACGCCGACCCCGGCCCGGCGCGCGACCTCCTCCATCGGCGCGCCGTAGCCGAACTCGCCGAACACCTCGCGGGCGGCCCGCAGCACGCTCTCCAGATTCCGCCGGGCGTCCACCCGTAGTCGGGCCCCGGGGACGTGCACGACGACCGGTGGCGGCTCCACCCGGTAGGGGACGCCCGGATAGGCGGCCCCGACCTCCGGCGGCAGGTCCACCGGGCCGCGCTGTTCCGGCACCATGCCCTGGCCGGCGTGCGGTGCTCCCGTTCGCCCCAACACCTGCTCCTGCTCCATCATCCCAACTCTCCCCCGCAGGCGCCCGAACCCGGACCCTGTCGTCGCCCGCCCCTGCACCCCCCGGTGCAGCTCAGCCCGTCAGAAATGACCTGATGACCCATCGCTCGTTGCCGCCCGTCCCGTTTCGTGACCACGGTTCGTGCCTCCGGGCCGGCTCGCGTCCGGCTCGGCGCGTCGGCACCGTCCGGGGCCTTGTCCGGGAACTACCCTTCCCCGGATGACTGTCCCGCAGTCGGGTTCTCGAGCCAACGCTGGAACTGGCCGTAGTGGCCGCTCCACGGTGCGTCGCCGCCGATTGTCATGGCGGTAACCGCTCCGGCACACAATCCGACCATAGTTCACGCCCGTTCGCGGCCGAAAGTCCGTCAGAAAGTCGCCCGGGCAGCACAACTGGCCCCACCCGTCGACTCCCGTCACATCCGGCGCGGTACGGACTGTGGACAAGACCGCCCCTGCCGGTCCTTCATAGGGGGGCGCGAGGGGGGACACCCCCGGCCGCGGGGCCGGGAGGAAGCGCCAATCGGCAGGAGGTGCACCATCAGAATCCTGATCGCCGGCGGAGGCTGTGCCGGGATGGCCACCGCGCTGCACCTCCAGCGCGGCCTGCGGGAACGCCTGCGACGCGGCGAGGTCGAGATCACCGTCGTCGAGCCCCAGGCCTACTTCACCTACCACCCGCTGCTGGCCGAGGTCGCGGCTGGCTCGATCGACCCCCGGCACGTGGTCGTCCCGCTCCGCCGGGTCCTGCCGGACTGCCGGGTGCTGACCGCCCGGATCACCCGGATCGAACACGCCGCCCGCCGCGCCTTCGCCGACGCCGCGGGCCCCGGAGAGGCCGCCGCACCGATCGAACTCCCCTACGACGTCCTGGTGGTGGCGCCCGGCTCGGTCTCCCGGACGGCGCCGGTGCCCGGTCTGGCCGAACACGGCCGCGGCTTCTCCACCGTCGGCGAGGCCGTGGGCCTGCGCAACCACGTCCTGGAACAGCTCGACCTCGCCTCCGCCACCCGCGACCCGGCCCTGCGCCAGGCCGCGCTCACCTTCGTCTTCGTCGGCGCCGGGTACGCGGGCGTCGGTGCGCTCGCCGAACTGGAGGACATGGCCCGGACCGCGGTGCGCGGCTACCACAATGTCCGCCCCGAGGACCTGCGCTGGGTCCTGGTCGAGGCCACCGACCGGATCCTCGCCGAGGAGTCGCCGGAGCTGGCCGAGCACACCCTCGGCCAGCTCCGCGAACGCGGCGTCGACATCCGGTTGCGCACCACCCTGGCGTCCGCCGCGGACCGGGTCGTCGCCCTGTCCGACGGCAGCCGCTTCGGTGCCCGCACCCTGGTCTGGACGGCCGGGGTGAGGCCGGCCCCGCTGCTGCGCGACACCGACCTGCCGCTGGACACCCTCGGCCGGGTCCGCTGCCTCGCCACCCTGCAAGCCGTCGGCCCGGACGGGCGCGCGCTGCCCGGCGTCTGGGCGGCCGGGGACTGCGCCGCCGTACCGGACCCCGACGCGGACGGGGCGCCCTGCGCGCCCAACGCCCAGCACGCCTTCGCCCAGGCCGAGCTGCTCGCCCGGAACATCGCGGTCGCCCTGGACGCCGGACCGCACGCCCCCGGCCTCGCCGAGTACCGGCCGGGCCACGCCGCCTGCTCGACCTCGCTGGGCCTGCGCCGGGCCGTCGCCCACACCCGGCGCGGCCGCCGGATCACCGGGCGGCGGGCCTGGTGGCTGCACCGCGCCCGGCACCTGCGGCGCCTGCCGAGCGCGGAGCGCCGGGTGCGGGTGCTGATGGACTGGGTGCTGGGCGGGCTGTTCTCCCGTGAGGTGGTCTCGCTGGGGGCGACGGAGCATCCGCGTCCGGAGTTCGAGGCCGGGTCCGGGCCGCGGCCCGACGGCGGTCCGGACGCCCCGCGGTGAGCGCCCCGGTGCCCCGTGCCGGGGCGGAACGGGCGGCCACGCCGGGCGGGCGACTTCCGGAATCGGGCCCTTGCCTGACAGGATCAGCCCAACCTAGTCATTACCCCGTGTGCTGATGTGCACACAAAAAGTGATGATATGCCTGGAAATCGAGGAAGCGGCCGTCGTTTGAACCTCATGCGCTGGAGCGCCCGGCTCACCGGAGTCCCTTGGCGTGCCGCCCCGCCAACCGGGGCCGGCACCGACGAGGGCGCGCCCTCCGCCGACGGCGTCGTCGTCCCCGGCCCCCGCGACCCCACCAACCTGGCCACCGCCGCCGAACTCCTCGACCTGCACAAACCCCAGAACCTGCGCGAGGTCCTCAACCGGATCCCCGCCCCGGTGGCCGTCACCTACGGCCCGCTCCACCAGCTCGGCTACGCGAACCGCGCCTACCGCGAACTCTTCGGCGACCGCACCACCGGCCTGCCCGCCGGAGAAGCCCTCCCCGAACTCGGCACCATGGGTGTCCTGGCCCTGATGGACCAGGTCATCCGCGGCGGCCGCCCGCGCAGCGTCAAGGCCCGCTGCATCCTCGGCCTCACCGGCAACCGCTACTACAACGTCTCCTGCGTCCCGCTCGGCCCCGGCGGCCCCGGCGACACGGGGGACACCCCCGCCGAGGGACCGCCCGCCGGCGTCCTGATCTTCGCCGCCGAGGTCACCGACCAGGTCCTCGCCGCCGCCCGGCTCCGCGAAGCCGAACGCCGCCAGCGCGAGGCCGCCGTCACCCTCCAGCGCAGCCTCCTCCCGCAGAAGCTCGACCAGCCGGCCGACCTGAGGGTCGCCGCCACCTACCAGCCCGGCGGCGCCGAGGCCGCCGTCGGCGGCGACTGGTACGACGTCATCGCCATCGACGGCGGCCGGACCGCCCTGGTCATCGGCGACGTGATGGGGCGCGGCCTGCGCGCCGCCGCCGTCATGGGCCAGCTGCGCACCGCCGTCCGCGCCTACGCCCGGCTCGACCTGCCCCCGCACGAGGTGATGCGCCTGCTCGACGGCCTCGCCATGGAGATCGACGCCAACCAGATCGCCACCTGCACGTACGCCGTCTGGGACCCGCAGCGCCGCACCCTCTCCTACGCCTCCGCCGGACACCTCCCCATGCTGCTGCGCTGCCCCGACGGGACGGTCCTGCGCAGCGAGGAGCAGAACGGCCCTCCGCTCGGCACCGGCGACGGCCTCCACGTCTCGCACACCCTGCGCCTGCTGCCCGGGACCACCGGCGTCCTCTATACGGACGGCCTGGTCGAACGCCGCGACGAGGACATCGACCAGGGCCTCGACCTCCTCGCCCGCACCCTCACCGGCGCGGTCGGGGCCCCCGAGGTGATCTGCGCCCGCCTCCTGCGGGCGATGGGCGTGACCTCCGAGCACGACGACGACGTCGCCGTCCTGGCCTTCCACCTGCCGGCGGAGGAGGCGGAGGAGAAGGCGGAGGAAGAGAGCGTCGCCGGGGCGGAACCGGAGCTTGACTCGGCCTTCCCCGAGGTCTAGTGTTCTTCGAGCTGCCTGGCAGGGAGCACCGGACACGCATTTTGCGCGGACGGTCCCGCGGTAGCCAATCCTTTCGAAACACCACTTCCCGGTTCGGGCTGGGTCGCGTCTTGTCGCGGCTTGGTTCTTATTCGGTGTGCTCGTTTTATTGGATTGCGGCCGATTCGCTTTTCGGAGCGGGGATCGGCTAGAGTTTGAAACGTCGGACGGGGCGTCAAGCCGCAGAAGACACCAGCGAGTTGGATGAACGAAGCGCCGGAAACGGAGCGGAAAACATCTGGTAAGCTTGAAACACGAAAGAACGAAGCGCCCGGAGGGCCCGCTGGAAGGCGGTCCGAAGGAAGTGTCCGTTCCTTGAGAACTCAACAGCGTGCCAAAAGTCAACGCCAGATATGTTGACATCCCCGGCCTCAGATTCTTCTGGGGTTGGAGATTCCTTTTGAAGTAAAACACTAGCGAGGACGCAGTGCGCGGGACCGCCCTATTCCGGTGGTTGCCGTGCCGCTCAACGCGAGTGCCACCCGGTGCTTTTAATTAGGCACTGTGGGTAGACATTCACGGAGAGTTTGATCCTGGCTCAGGACGAACGCTGGCGGCGTGCTTAACACATGCAAGTCGAACGGTGAAGCCCTTCGGGGTGGATCAGTGGCGAACGGGTGAGTAACACGTGGGCAATCTGCCCTGCACTCTGGGACAAGCCCTGGAAACGGGGTCTAATACCGGATATGACCTTCCTCCGCATGGGGGTTGGTGTAAAGCTCCGGCGGTGCAGGATGAGCCCGCGGCCTATCAGCTTGTTGGTGGGGTAATGGCCTACCAAGGCGACGACGGGT
>NZ_JBHXTQ010000004.1:0-20249 GCF_042677305.1 Kitasatospora sp. NPDC127121
CCGCACCACCGACCAGCCGCCCCGGCGGCCCGGTCGGTGGTGCGGGCGGCGCGGTCGGTCCGGGGCCGGGCTACGTCGAGGCCCGGGCGCCGAGTCGGAAGTGACGCCCCGTCAACTGGCAGGCCGGGCCTGCCGAGTGGCCTCGATGCCGTCCAGGATCAGCCGGATGCCGTTGGTGAAGCCGCTGTCGCGGGAGCCGTCGGTCACCCCGTTGGCGTCGGTGGTGTAGAGGCGGTGCAGGCGCGGGAAGTCCCGGGTGGCCTCGATGATGGCGGGCAGGAGTTCGTCCATCCAGCCCTGTTCCTCCCGGCCGTGCCGGGCCAGTGCGCTCAGCCAGGAGGCCTCCACGCTGGCCGTCCCGATGACGTAGCCGAGCAGGGCCCTCATCGCGTCGCTGGCCTCCATCGGGGTGAAGCCGGCTGCCTCCAGGAAGGTGAGCAGGGCCTCGGAGAGGCGCATCCAGTTCGGCCCGAAGTAGACGAGCCCCAGGTCGCCGATCACCGACACCATCCACGGGTGGCGCAGGATGACCTGGCGCACGCTGCCCGCGCACTCGGCGACGGTGGCGCGCCAGTCCGCCGGGTTCGTGTCGGTGACCGCCGGGATCCAGATCTTGCCGAACACCTCGTCGACGGCCAGGGCGAGCAGTTCGTCCTTGTTGGCGACGTGGGTGTACATCGAGGTGGCGCCGGCGTTGAGGCGGGCGCCGAGCTTGCGCATGCTCAGGGCTTCGATGCCGTCGCTGTCCAGGATGGCGAGTGCCTCCGCGACGATCTGGGCCCGGCTGAGCGCCGGTTGCTCGCGCCGGGGGCGCTCGGGGCGGCTCCACGGTGTCCCGGGCGCGTCCTTCGACCTGGCCGGCATCCGGCCCTCCTCTCGGTCTTCGCCCGCCTGTGCTCGGCTCGGCTGCTCCGTTCAGCATAAGCCGCGCCGCACACCGTACGGCTTTGCGAACACTGTGCGGTCTACGTACAGTGTGTGGCATCCGCACAGTGTGCGGAGCGAGGTGCACCGCGGCCGTGGGGACGGACCGCGGTGCACCCGCGACGACTTCCGTCCGGCTACGGCCGGCGCGCTCACTTCGAAGGGGGACCGCGGTGGACCGACATCCGCGCCGCTGGCTCATCCTGGTCGTGCTCTGTCTCAGCAGCCTGGTGCTGGTGGTCGACAACATGGTGCTCACGGTGTCCATCCCGCAGATCGCGGCGGACCTCGGGGCCGGGGCCGAGGACATCCAGTGGATCATCGACTCGTACATCCTGGTCTTCGCCGGGCTGCTGCTCACCTCGGGCAGCCTCTCCGACCGGTTCGGCCGGCGGAAGATGATGATCATCGGGCTGGTGGTGTTCGGCGCCGCCTCCCTGGTCGCGGCCGTCGCCGACAGCCCCGGCCAGCTCATCGCCGGACGCGTGCTGATGGGCGTGGGCGGAGCCCTGGTCATGCCGAGCACGCTCTCCATCCTGATCACCGTCTTCGACGACGAGGAACGGCCCAAGGCGATCGCCGCGTGGAGCGCGGTGGCCATGATCGGCATGATCGGCGGGCCGGTGCTCGGCGGTGCGCTGATCGCGCACTTCTGGTGGGGCGCGGTCTTCCTGCTCAACGTGCCGGTCGCAGTGGTCGCCGTCATCGCGGCGGTCGTGCTGATGCCGGAGTCCAGAGGGCCGTGGCGCCGGCCCGACCTGCCCGGCATGGTGCTCTCGATGACCGGGATGACCGCGCTGGTCTGGTCGATCACCGTGCTGCCCCGGGACGGCATCACCAGCCCCGGCACGCTTGGCACGCTCGTCGTCGGGGTGCTCGCGCTGACCGGGTTCGCCGTCCGCCAGGTCCGGACCGACTCGCCGATGGTCCCGCTCAAGCTGTTCCGCAACCGGGTGTTCACCGGGGCCAGCTTCTCGCTCGTCCTGCTGACCTTCGCCACCGGCGGCCTGATGCTGGTCCTCACCCAGTACCTGCAGTTCGTGCTGAAGTTCTCGGCCACCGACACCGGCCTGGCGTTCCTCCCGCTGGCCGTCGCCTCGCTGGTGTTCAACGCCATCGGCGCCGTGCTCAGCAAGAAGGTCGCCCCGCGGGTGACGACCTCGGCCGGCATGCTGATCATCGCGGCCGGGTTCGGGCTGCTAGCCACGCTCTCGGTCGGCGACGGCTTCGCCAAGGTCGCCCTGGCCATGCTGGTGCTGGGCGCCGGCTCCGGCCTCGCGATGCCGGCCGCGTCCAACGCGCTGATGGGCGCGATCCCCGGCGAGCACGCCGGCGTCGGCTCCGCGCTCAACGACACCATCCAGCAGTCCGGTTCCGCGCTGGGCGTGGCCATCCTCGGCGCCGTCCTGTCCAGCACCTTCACCGGCTCGATGCCCACCGACACGCCCGCCGCCGGGAAGCACGCGATCACGGACGCGCTCGCCCTCGCCGCGAGCACCGGGGACGGCGGACTGGCCGCCGCCGCGCGCGACGCGTTCAACACCGCGGCCTCCGTCACCTTCACGGCGGGCGGGATCTCCGTCCTGGCGGCCGCGGGGCTGACCCTGGTGCTGATGCGGGACGGCCGGAAGACCGCTCCGGTGGAGGCGGGCCCGGTCGAGGGCGTGGCGGAGGCGGAGGTCGTCCAGCGGGTGGGCTGAGCCTGCCCTGCCCTGCCTGGCCCTGTCCTGTTCGGCCCTTTCCTGTCCGTCTCGGCCCCGTCCGCCTCGCGCGGCCGGGGCCGAGGGCGTGCCGCCGGCGTGTCGCCGACCCCCGGCGGCGCCCGGTGGCGGCGCGTAGCCTGGGCCTCATGTCCCCCGAGTACGCGGAGCGGGCGTCGAGGCTGCCGGGAGCGGTCGTGTGGAGGCGCCGGGCCGTCGGGAGCACGGGCGGCGGCGCGGCCGGGCTCGTCCTGCCCGACGGCTGCATGGACCTGCTCTGGACCGAGGGCCGGCTCCTCGTCGCCGGGCCGGACACCCGGGCCTTCCAGCTCGGACCGGGGCTGCGCGGCCCGTGGGCGGGCGTCCGCCTCCCGCCCGGCGCCGCCCCCGCCCTGCTGGGCGTGCCCGCACACGAACTGCGCGACCGGCGGGTCGACCTGGCCGACCTCCGCCCCGGAGCCGAGGTGCGCCGCCGCACCGGGCGCATCGACGCGGCGCCCGACCCGGCCGTGGCCCTGGAGGAGTTGGCGCTGCGCCTGGCGGCCGACGCGCGGCCGGTGGACCCGCTCGTCCGGGCGGTCGCCGATGCCCTGGCGGCCGGCCGTTCGGTCGCGGCGACCGCCGAGACGGTCGGCCTCGGCGCGCGGCAACTGCACCGCCGCTCGCTGACCGCCTTCGGCTACGGTCCCAAGACCCTGGCCCGGATCCTCCGCTTGCAGCGCGCCCTCGCGCTGGCCCGCTCCGGCGTGCCCCTCGCCGAGACGGCGGCCCGGACGGGCTACGCCGACCAGGCCCATCTGGCGCGCGACGTACGGGAGTTGGCGGGAATGCCGGCGACCGCCCTGCTGCCCCGTTGACTCAGTCCGCGGTGCCCGGCAGCGGCGCGAACAGGTCGACGCCGTTGCCGTCCGGGTCGTGCACCACGGCGTACCGCTGGCCCCAGAAGGCGTCCCACGGCTTCAACTCGCCGTGGTACCCGGCGCCGACCAGGTCCTCGTAGACCGCGTCCACCTGGGCGGGGTCGGCGCACCGGAACGCCAGTGCCGTCCGGCCGCCGCCCACCGGCGGACGCCAGTCCGGATGGAACGAGCGGATGGTGGACTCGGGGTCGAGGGCCAGGCGCAGCCCGCCCGGCAGCACGGCCTCGACGTGCGGCTCCTGCTCGGCCCCGTCGGGGAACGCGAGTCCGAGCCGCCGGTAGAAGGCGATCGAGGCGGCCAGGTCCGAGACGGCGAGGCCCACGACGGCGAACTGCGGTGCTGGTGTGCTGTTCATGCCCGTCACGGTAGGCGGCGCCCGGACACCCCGTCTTGAACGAATCGGACGGTCTCCCGGCTGGTCTGCGCATTGGCCGAGTCGGGCGCGGCCGGGGTGATGATTCTGGTGACCGGATCGCGGCGCGCCACGCCCCGATCGCGGCCCGCACCACCATTACCGACCCCTGGGAGGGATGACTGATGCTGTACCGCAGCCTCGGAGTTGACGGGCCGAAGGCCAGCGCGCTGTGCCTCGGCGCCATGACCTTCGGCACCACCGTGGACGAGCAGACCGCGACGGCGATCCTGGACCGGTTCACCGAGGCCGGCGGGACCTTCGTCGACACCTCGAACAACTACGCCTTCTGGGCCCCCGGCGGGACGGGGTACGAGAGCGAGGAACTGCTCGGCCGCTGGATCGCCCGCCGGCGCAACCGTGACGAACTGGTCCTCGCCACCAAGGCGGGAGCCCGCCCGGTGCCCGAACTCCCCTTCCCCGAACACATGGAGGGGCTGTCCGCCGCTGCGCTGCGCAACGCGGCCGAGGGCAGCCTGCGCCGGCTCGGCACCGACCGCGTGGACGTCTACTACGCCCACGTGACGGACCCGTCCACCCCGGTCGAGGAGACCCTCGGGGCCTTCGCCGAGCTGGTGGCCGACGGAAAGGTCGGCCGGCTCGGCTGCAGCAACCACAGCGCCGCGGACCTGGCTGCCGCCAACGAGCTTGCCGAGCAGCGGGGTTGGCCCGGCTACCGGTGCGTCCAGCAGCGCCACAGCTACCTCCGGCCACGGCCGGACGCGGACTTCGGCATCCAGAAGCACGCCGACGAGGAGCTGCTGTCGTACGTCGCGCAGCGGCCGGAGCTGCTGCTGCTGGCGTACTCCCCGCTGCTCGGCGGCGCGTACTGCCGGCCCGACCGGTCGCTGTCCGAGAAGTACCAGTGGCCGGTGGTGCAGGCCCAGTTGGCCGCCCTGGCCGAGGTGGCAAAGGAGACCGGGGCCACCGTCAACCAGGTGGTGCTCGCCTGGCTGCTGGGCCACCCGGTGCCGACGATCCCGGTCGTGGGCGCCAGCTCCGTCGCCCAGCTGGACGAGAGCCTGGCCGCCCTGGACCTGGTGCTCGACGAGGACCAGCGCCGGCGGCTGGACACCGCGGCCTGACCGCGGCGTCCAGCCCCGTCGGGCGGCCAGGCCGCAACCAACCCCCCTTGGCCGCCCGCGCCGTCCGTGCTGCCCGCCTCGAACCGGCTGCGCGCCGTCAGCCCTGGGCGCGGACCGCCCGCCACCGGTTGGCGGTGGTCTCGCTCACCGTGTAGAAGAACTCCGACTTGAACTCGGCCCCGTCACTGAGCGCCTCCACCCAGCTCATCGGCCAGTTCCGCCGGCCGTAGTGCTTGTGCACGACCCGGGTGAACGCGGACAGCACGCCGCGCAGCCGCTTCCGGTCCACATCGAGCAGCTCGACCAGGGACGTGTAACTCACCCGCTCGCCGGGCTGCTTCGCCAGGATGTCGAGCACCCCGGTCACCGCCTGTACCGAGTCCAGCGGATCGGCCGTCAGCCGGCGCAGATCCTGCACGGTCCACTCGACGAACGGCCACTCGCCGTCCTCCTGCGGCCCCCCCTCGGCCGCCGCCGCCACCGCGGCCCCCGCAGCGGCCCCCGAGAGCTCCGCGAGGAACGCGTACACCTGCGTGACGTACTGAGCCGGCACCGGCACCGAGATGAACTGCTGGCTGTCCTGCGTCATGTTTCTTCCCCTCCGACGTGTCGCCCGTCTGGCGGCAGGACAGATACTTGCACGCCATGTGTCCGGGTGTCCAGGTACTAACCTGGACTAATTCCGAGACTAAGGGTCGATTAGTCCCTCTCGCGGCGCAGCTCGGGAGGGCGGAAGTCACTTCCGGTACCGGCCGGCCAGTCGGGGCTGTGGAGCCGACGAAGACCCGGACCGCGTGAGGCGGCCCGGGCCTTCCGGCTGTCGCCGCCCGTTGCGGTCAGTGGAGGACGTTCAGGAAGTTGGCGGCGTCGTCGACGAAGTACACGGCGTCGTGGTCGAGGTCGACCGCGAGCCCGAACAGGGCGCCGGCGCCGGGCGGGGTGCCACTGCTGTCGAGCGTGCGGACGGCGACCTGGTCGCCGGCGGGGGTGGTCTCGACGAGGTTGCCGTCGCCGGAGTTCACCGTGAGGACGTCGCCGCCCGGGGCGACGGCCAGGCCGAGCGGCCCGTTGAGGTGGCCGCCGGTGCTGACGGTGGTGCCGGTGCCCGCGTCGGTAGTGCGGTGGACGGCGTCGGGGATCGCGGTGATCCGGTTGGCGAGGGTGTCCGCCACGTAGAGCGTGTCGTCGTGGCCCAGCCCGACGCCGGTCGGGCCGATCACCAGGGCGGCCTGGTCGGTCCGCTGGCCGAAGCCCGAGCCGATCCGGGTGGTCGCGAGCCGCTGTGGCGGCGCGTCGCCCTGCCGGCACAGGGTGATCCGCAGGACGGTGCCCTGGTCGACCTCGGCCCCGCCGCCCGCGACCGTGCCGTTCAGCACATTGGTCACGAACAGTTCGTCGCGGTCGTCGAAGCTGGCGGCCGTCATGTCCCACGGGCCGTTGATGCCGTCGCCGACGATCGTCTCGCGGACCGTCCCGTTGCTGTCCAGGACCAGCAGGCAGCCGGCCTGGACGGTGGCGGAGGTGCCGTCGGTGGTGGGCGTGCTGCCGACCACGACCCAGCCGCCCGGCAGAACGGTCAGCGCGGTCGAGAGCCCGACCCCGCCGGGGCAGGGCCCGGGCAGCTTCGCCGGGTCGATCCGGGCGAACTCGCCGACGGTGCCGTCCGGGCTGACCTGGACCAGGGTGGTCCCGGTGCCCTGCAGGTTCTGCCCGTTGTTGAAGTTGCTGATGAGGACGTTGCCGCGGCGCAGCTTGCCCATGCTGTGCTGGACCACGAACGTGCCGTACGGGTTCTGGTCCCCGTTCGCGGGCACGGTCGAGGCGACCGGTGACACGGTGTTCAGCGGCCCGAGGAACGGCGCCCGGCCGACGGCGCCACCCACCGCCGTGGCGCCGAACACCACCGCGGCGGCGGCGACCACGCCGACCCGCCCCCAGAACCTCGTGCGCGAAGAGTGAAGTCTCATAACTCAAAGTTATGCCGCAGCCGAACCGCCCAGCACGCGGAGTTCACCCAGCGGTGTCCCCGCACCGCGAAACGACGAAGGCCCGGACCGTCGGAACGGTCCGGGCCTTCTGCCGGCGGAGGATACGAGATTCGAACTCGTGAGGGGTTGCCCCCAACACGCTTTCCAAGCGTGCGCCCTAGGCCTCTAGGCGAATCCTCCGTGGGAGAGCTTAGTACATGTTCGGGGGTGGTCGCGACCAGCAATCCCGTAGGCGGGAGGGTGGGGTTGCCTGTGGATCGTGGGGGCTCGGATCCGGTAGTGTGGGGGTCAGCCCCTCGTGTGGCGTTATCTCTCTGAACCCCCCCAGGGCCGGAAGGCAGCAAGGGTAAGAGGGCTCTGGCGGGTGCACGGGGGGTCTTTGCGTTCCCGGGCGGTTGCCGGGGGCGCCGGGGGACGGTGGTGAGGCGAGGGGCGACGCGTTTGTCGGCGCGTCCCGATATCGTCGGGGGTGTGTCCCTAGCCCTGTACCGCCGCTACCGTCCCGAGACCTTCGCGGAGGTCATCGGGCAGGAGCACGTGACCGCTCCGCTCCAGCAGGCCCTGCGTAACAACAGGGTCAACCACGCGTACCTGTTCAGCGGGCCGCGCGGCTGCGGGAAGACGACGAGTGCGCGCATCCTGGCCCGCTGTCTGAACTGTGAGCAGGGGCCGACGCCGACGCCCTGCGGAGAGTGCCAGTCCTGTCGCGACCTCGCGACCGGCGGGCCCGGCTCGATCGACGTGATCGAGATCGACGCGGCCTCGCACGGTGGTGTGGACGACGCGCGCGAGCTGCGGGAGCGGGCGTTCTTCGCGCCGGTCCACAGCCGCTACAAGATCTTCATCCTGGACGAGGCGCACATGGTGACCTCGGCCGGGTTCAACGCGCTGCTCAAGGTGGTCGAGGAGCCTCCGGAGCACCTCAAGTTCATCTTCGCGACCACGGAGCCGGAGAAGGTGATCGGGACGATCCGGTCCCGGACGCACCACTACCCGTTCCGGCTGGTCCCGCCGGGCACGCTGCGCGACTACCTGGTGGAGGTCTGCGGCCGGGAGGGCATCCAGGTCGAGGACTCGGTGTTCCCGCTGGTGGTCCGGGCCGGGGCCGGGTCGGTGCGTGACTCGATGTCGGTCATGGACCAGCTGCTGGCCGGCGCCGCCGAGGGCGGCGTGACGTACCAGATGGCGACCTCGCTGCTCGGGTACACCGACTCGGCGCTGCTCGACGAGGTGGTGGACGCCTTCGGCGCGCACGACGGGGCGACGGTGTTCCAGGTGATCGACCGGGTGGTCGAGGGCGGGCACGATCCGCGCCGCTTCGTCGCCGACCTGCTGGAGCGGCTGCGTGACCTGGTGATCCTGGCCACCGTGCCGGAGGCGGGGGAGAAGGGGCTGATCGACGCCCCGGCGGACCGGGTCGCGATCATGCAGGCGCAGGCGGACGCGTTCGGTTCGGCGGAGCTGAGCCGGGCGGCGGACATCGTCAACACCGGGCTGACCGAGATGCGCGGCAACGCGGCGCCGAGGCTGCAGCTGGAGCTGATCTGCGCCCGGGTGATGCTGCCGGGTGCCTACAGCGACGAGCTGTCGTTGCAGGCGCGGCTGGACAAGCTGGAGCGCCGGGCGGCGGCGGGCGGGTTCGCCGCGCCGATGGCGGTGGGGGCGCCGGTGGCGGCGACCATGGCCGCGCCCGTTCCGGCGACGGCGCCGGTGGCGGTGCCGGTGCCGGTGCCGGTAGTGGAGACCGCCCCGGTGCAGGCCGCGCCGGTGGCGGCGGCCCCTGCGGCAGCCCCTGCACCGGCAGCACCGGCAGCACCGGCAGCACCGGCCGCACCGATCGCACCGGCAGCCCCCGCGGCGCCCGCCGGGCCCGCGCCGGGTGCCTGGCCGATCCCGCGCAGCTTCCCGCCGGCGGGCGGCGCCCCGGCCGCGGCCCCCACGCCGCAGCCGCCGGCCCAGGCCGCCGAGGCCGTAGAGGCCACCCCGGCCCCGATGTCCGCCCCCGCCCCCGTTCCTGCCCCCGCGGCGCCCGCGCCCGCCCCGGCCGGGCAGCCCGCCGGGCCGGCTTCGGCCGCCGCGCAGCAGGGCGCGGCGCAGGTCCGGCAGCTGTGGCCGCAGATTCTGGAGGCGGTGAAGAACCGCCGCCGCTTCACCTGGATCCTGCTCAGCCAGAACGGCCAGGTGGCCGGGTTCGACGGCAGCGTGCTCCAGGTGTCCTTCATCAACGCGGGCGCCCGGGACAGCTTCGTCGGCAGCAACAGCGACGACGTGCTGCGCCAGGCGCTGACGGACGCGCTGGGTGTGGACTGGCGGATCGAGTGCATCGTCGACCCGTCCGGGGGCGGTTCCCTCGGCGGCGGTACGGCCGTCGGCGGCGGTGGTCTGGGCGGTGCCGCCCCGAGCGGTGGCGGCTGGGGGGCCCCGGCCCGTCCGGCGGCCGCCGCGCCGTCGGCTCCGGCTCCGGTGCCCGCGCCGGTCCGGTCGCAGCCGTCCCCGCAGGCGCAGGCCGCCCCGGCGCCCGCGCCGGTCCAGGCCCCGCCGCCGGTGGCCGCGCCGCCGGCCCGTCCGGTGCGCGCGGTGGCGCCGGAGGACGACGTCCCGGAGGAGGACGACCCGGACCTCAACGAGGAGGCGTTCTCCGGTCAGGAGCTGATCATCCGGGAGCTGGGCGCGACGGTTCTGGAGGAGATCCACCACCGCGGCAACTGAGCGACGGCCCGCCCCGGCAGCACGTAGGCTCGGCCGTGACGACGCGAGCGGGACTGCAAGCGGACGTGACCGCAGGCAGGACGGCGACGCAGGACAGCAAGCACGAAGCGAGGAGTGAGCCGTGTTCCCCGGTGGTGGCCAGCCCAACATGCAGCAGCTGCTGAAGCAGGCGCAGAAGATGCAGCAGGATCTCGCGCAGGCGCAGCAGGAGCTGGCGGAGACGAAGGTGAGCGGTTCGGCGGGCGGTGGCCTGGTCGAGGCCACGGTGACCGGTGCCGGTGAGCTGGTGGCGCTGACCATCGCCCCGGCGGCCGTCGACCCGGAGGACACCGAGACCCTGGCCGACCTGGTCCTGGCGGCCGTGCGGGACGCCAACCAGTCGGCGCAGAAGATGCAGGCCGAGCGCATGGGCCCGCTGACCCAGGGCCTGGGCGGGGGCATCCCCGGTCTGCCGTTCTGACCTGGGGGAGCCTCTGGACAGGGGTTTCGACCAGGCAGGTCTGAGGTCCTGAAGTTCTGAAGTTCAGACAACGGACCCATGTGATTTATGTGGGAGTCGGGCGTCGGGCGGTGTGTCCGACGCCCGATTCGTTGGATGATGGCACCGGAGCACCACCGACCATCCGAGGGAAGGCGCGACGTTGTACGAGGGCGTGGTTCAGGACCTGATCGACGAACTGGGCAGGCTGCCCGGCGTCGGGCCCAAGAGCGCCCAGCGGATCGCCTTCCACATCCTGCAGTCCGACCCGACCGACGTGCGCCGTCTCGCGCACGCGTTGCTGGAGGTCAAGGACAAGGTCCGCTTCTGCGCGGTCTGCGGCAACGTCGCAGAGGCCGAGCAGTGCCGGGTCTGCCTGGACCCGCGCCGCGACCTCGGCGTCATCTGCGTGGTCGAGGAGTCCAAGGACGTCGTCGCCATCGAGCGCACCCGCGAGTTCCGCGGCCGCTACCACGTGCTGGGCGGCGCGATCAGCCCCATCGAGGGCGTCGGCCCGGACGACCTGCGGATCCGCGAGCTGCTGGCGCGCCTCGCGGACGGCACGGTCACCGAGCTGATCCTGGCCACCGACCCCAACCTGGAGGGGGAGGCGACCGCCACCTATCTGGCCCGGCTCTGCAAGCCGATGGGCCTGAGGGTGACCCGGCTGGCGAGCGGCCTGCCCGTCGGCGGGGATCTGGAGTACGCGGACGAGGTCACCCTCGGTCGTGCCTTCGAAGGGAGACGACTGCTCGATGTCTGACCGGACGCTCAACCAGCAGCCCCACACGCCCCACCAGCCGTCCCACGGGCAGGCCCACCAGCCGGCCCCCGGACAGCCGCACGGGGAGCCGCAGAGCCACCCCCCGCACATCCATGCGCACGGTTCGGAGCCGGACGACTTCGCCGTGCAGATCGCCGACTCGGTGGAGAGCTTCGTGCTCGCCGTCACCGAGGTCGCCAAGGGCGACGAGCCGGGCAGCGCGGTCTCGCTGCTGCTCCTGGAGGTCTCGCAGCTGCTGCTGGCCGGTGGCCGACTGGGCGCCATCGAGGACGTCGTCCCGGAGGACCGCTTCGAGCCCGACGCCGGGCCGGAGCCGGACGGCGAGCAGCTGCGCGAGCGGCTGGCCGAGCTGCTCGCGCCGATCGACGTCTACCACGAGGTCTTCGACCCGTACGGTCCGCCGGAGAAGCCGAACGCCTTCCGGATCTCGGACGACCTGGCCGGCGTGGTCGGCGAGCTGCAGCACGGGCTGACCCACTACCGCGAGGGCCGGGTCAGCGAGGCGCTGTGGTGGTGGCAGTTCTCGTACCTCTCCAACTGGGGCACGACCTGCACGGCGGTGCTGCGGGCGCTGCAGTCGCTGATCGCGCACGTCCGGCTGGACAGTCCGATCGGCGCGGTGCCGGACGGCGCCGACACCGACGACGACGGGCTCACCGACGAGCAGCTGGAGCAGCAGGCCGGCGACCTGATGGCGGCCGAGCTGGGCCTCGGGCGGTAGCACCGCCCTCCGGTGCCCGTGCCCTTCCGGCACGTCCGTGCGATTCCGGCACGCCTGAACGTCGCCCCGGCGCGCGCCGGTTTTCGGTGCACCCCCGGCGGTCATCGGCTGATTGTGACGAATGCCTCAGCATTCCGCGCGGAAAAGAAATCCCGACGGATCGCCGTCCGTTGATCCGCCGATTCTTCGGGGCGGTGGCGAATTGCCCGCAGACCTGCCGGTGGTGCCGCCCGTTTCGCCGACCACCTGCTGAAACGGGCGTCTCATCATATGGAAAGCGCCGGTTGTGGCACCCCTGCTCGGTAGACTGGCGCCGACCGCACAGCCCCTTTTCCCCGGGGGTGCGGGGGCCTGGTGCCCCCGGAAGACGACACAAGTCGAGGAGCGCACGTGGGCCTTGTCGTGCAGAAGTACGGCGGCTCATCCGTTGCGGATGCCGAAGGCATCAAGCGCGTTGCCCGCCGAATCGTTGACGCCAAGAAGGCCGGCCATGAGGTCGTCGTCGTGGTGTCCGCAATGGGCGACACGACGGACGAGCTCATCGAACTCGCGGAGCAGGTGTCACCGCTTCCTGCCGGCCGTGAGTTCGACATGCTGCTGACCGCTGGAGAGCGCATCTCCATGGCGCTGCTGGCCATGGCGATCAAATCGCTGGGGCACGAGGCGCAGTCCTTCACGGGCAGCCAGGCCGGCGTCATCACCGACTCCGTCCACAACAAGGCGCGCATCATCGACGTGACGCCTGGTCGCATCCGCACCGCCCTGGACGAGGGCAACATCGCGATCGTGGCCGGCTTCCAGGGCGTGTCGCAGACCAGCAAGGACATCACCACGCTGGGCCGCGGCGGCTCGGACACCACCGCCGTCGCCCTCGCCGCCGCGCTCAAGGCCGAGGTCTGCGAGATCTACACCGACGTGGACGGCGTGTTCACCGCCGACCCACGCGTGGTGGCGAAGGCCCGCAAGATCGACTGGATCGCGTACGAGGACATGCTGGAGCTGGCGTCGTCCGGCTCCAAGGTGCTGCTCGACCGCTGCGTGGAGTACGCCCGGCGCTACAACATCCCGATTCACGTACGCTCGTCCTTCTCGGGTCTTCCCGGGACGATCGTCAGCAACGAGAACCCGCACAAGCCCGAAGGGGGCGAGATGGAGCAGGCCATCATCTCCGGAGTCGCCCACGACACGTCCGAGGCCAAGGTCACGGTCGTCGGCGTGCCCGACAAGCCGGGCGAGGCGGCCCGGATCTTCCGCGCCATCGCGGATGCCGAGGTCAACATCGACATGGTGGTGCAGAACGTCTCCGCCGCGTCGACCGGGCTGACCGACATCTCCTTCACCCTGCCCAAGGCGGAGGGCCAGAAGGCCATCGACGCGCTCGGCCGGGTCAAGGAGGGCATCGGCTACGAGTCGCTGCGCTACGACGACGCGATCGGCAAGATCTCCCTGGTCGGCGCGGGCATGCGCTCCAACCCGGGCGTCACCGCCGCCTTCTTCGAGGCGCTGTCCGCCGCGGGCGTCAACATCGAGCTGATCTCCACCTCGGAGATCCGCATCTCGGTCGTCACCCGCGCCGAGGACGTGCCGGAGGCCGTCCGCGCCGTGCACAGCGCCTTCGGACTGGACAGCGAGACGGACGAGGCCGTCGTCTACGGAGGCACCGGGCGATGACCCGGCGGCCGAACCTCGCCGTCGTCGGCGCCACCGGCGCGGTCGGCGAGGTGCTGCTCGGCCTGCTCTCCCTGCGCCAGGACGTCTGGGGCGAGATCCGACTCGTCGCCTCCCCGCGTTCGGCCGGCCGCAAGCCGGTCGTGCGCGGGGTGCCGGTCGAGGTCGTCCCGCTGGCCGAGGAGGCCTTCGAGGGGATCGACGTCGCCGTGTTCGCCGTCCCCGACGAGGTCTCCGCCCAGTGGGCGCCGATCGCGGCCGCCAAGGGCGTCGTGGTGGTCGACGACTCCGCCGCCTTCCGTACCGCCGAGGACGTGCCGCTGGTCGTCCCCGAGGTCAACGCGGCCGCGCTGCGGCTGCGCGCCCGCGGCATCGTCGCCAGCCCGGCCAGCACCACCCTCGCGATGATCGCGGCCCTCGGCGCCCTGCACGCCGAGTACGGGCTCGCCCAACTCGTCGTCGCCTCCTACCAGGCCGCCTCCGGCGAAGGCCGGATCGGCGAGGCGGCGCTGCGCGAGCAGACCGCCCTGGTGGCCGGCACCGAGGTCGGCCGACAGGCCGGCGACCTGCGCGCGGTGATCGCCGACCACGGGCCGTTCGCCGCCCCGCTCGCGCTCAACGCGGTGCCCTGGACCGGCTCCCTGGTGGACGGTGGCTGGTCCTCCGAGGAGGTCGGCATCCGCGCCGAGGCCCGCAAGATCCTCGGCCTGCCCGCCCTCAAGGTCTCCGCGACCTGCGTCCGCATCCCGGTCGTCCGCACCCACGCGCTGGCCGTGCACGCGCTCTTCGAACGCGAGGTCACCCAGGAGCACGCGCAGCAGATCCTCCGCGACGCCCCCGGGGTCGTGCTGTACGACGACCCGGCGGCCGGCGAGTTCCCCACGCCGAACGACGTGGTCGGGACGGACCCGGTCTGGGTCGGGCGGGTGCGCCGGGCCCTCGACGAGCCGGCCGCGCTCGACCTCTTCCTCTGCGGCGACAACCTGCGCAAGGGCGCGGCGCTCAACCTGCTGCAGATCGCGGAACTGGTGGCCGGTGAGCTGACGGTGACACAGGAAGGCGCGCCGGAAGAGGCGTAGGAGGAAGCACAGGGGGAGGCCCGGGAAGAGGCCTGGCAGGAGGCCCGGGAGAGACCCTGGAAGGCCTGGAGCCGCCCGCTCCCGGGCCCGTCCGGCCCCCGATCCGGGGAGGGCGTGTCCGCTCCTCGACACAATCTGTCCGGAATCCCGATGGAATCCCCTGGAGGCCTCTTCCGCCGATGCGGAAGAATGGCCCCCGGGCTGGGCAACCATGACAGGGGATCGAGTGTCCAACGGGCGTGGCGAACGTGATGGTGGGAGCAGGGGCGGGCATCCCGGCGAGATCCGTGGTGGCCTTCCCCTCGCGCGCCCCGTGGCCGGCGAGTAGGCCGGAAGACGACCAGATGACCGCGGTCGCACCCGGTGCGGCGGGCTCCGGTGCCGGTACCGACGCGGGTACCAGCGAGGACCTGCTCACCGAGACCTACCAGGCCCACTACGGCTCCCTGCTGCGGCTCGCCGCGCTGCTCCTGGACGACCTCTCGACCTGCGAGGACGTCGTCCAGGAGGCGTTCATCCGGGTGCACGCCGCCCGGCGCCGGGTCCGCGAGCCCGAGAAGACCCTGGCCTACCTGCGGCAGACCGTCGTCAACCTGTCCCGCTCGACCCTGCGCCGACGGATCCTCGGCCTGCGCCTGCTGCCCAAGCCCATGCCTGACATGGCCAGTGCAGAAGAAGGCGCTTACGATGCGCTGGAGCGCGACCAGTTGAAGGCCGCGCTGCGTAATCTGCAACGCCGTCAGCGGGAGGTTCTGGTGCTGCGTTACTTCGTGGACATGACGGAGGCGCAGGTCGCCGAGACCCTCGGCATCTCGCTCGGATCGGTGAAGGCCTACGGCTCGCGCGGACTCGCCGCCCTGCGCACCCAGATGGAGGCCGGACATGGCTGACGGCGCCGGGCGGCGACCCTCGGGCGGTGAGGGCGACGGGCTCTCCGCCGAGGAACGCAGCGTCCGCGACCTGATGCGCGGCGCCGTCGCCGGCATCCAGCCCGAACCCGGCGGCCTGCCGCGGATCCGGTACGCCGTACCCCGCCGCCGGGCCGCCCGGCGCGGAGCCTGGACCGGCGCCGCCGCCCTCGCCGTCGCCGTCGCCGTCGCCCTGCCCGCCCTGCACGACGGGGAGCACCTCGGACTGTCCGGCGGCCCCGGCTCGGCCGCCGCCAGCAGCCCGGCCGCCGCCGCCCCGACCGGCACCAGGACCGGCAGCGCCCCCGGCACCGGCACACCTTCGCGGCCCGGCCCCAGCGGCACCGGCGACACCGCGTCGCCCTCCGGCACCCCCACCGCCTCACCCAGCCCCGGCGCCAGCACCACCCGCGCCGACGGCACCACCGCCCCGCCCGCCCCCGCCGCCAGCACCGGCGACAGCCCGATCACCCCGCTCTGCACCCGGGCCGACCTCGGCCAGGGCGGCGCACAGGTCGGCCCGGCCGCCGCCGACGGCCGGATCCACGGCTCGTTCACCGTGTACAACGTCTCCGGCCGCAGCTGCCGGCTCGGCGGCCCCGGCGCCGTCGCCGTCACGGCGGTGAGCGGCACCGACCGCAGCCGCGTGCGCACCGCCGACCATGCCGCCGGCGACCCGGCCGGCGACCTGCCCGCGATGGACGCGGAGCCCCCCGTCCTCGCCCCGCAGGCCGGCTACCGGGTGCCGTTCGCCTGGGTCCCCGACCGGACCTGCCCCACCCCCGGCGCCAGCACCGCCAGCACCGGGCCCACCAGCCAGGGCGGCGCCAACCCGGCCGTCGGCGCCTCCCAGGCCCCCGCCGCCGCCACCGGTGCCGCCCCGGCGGCCTCGGACGCCTCGGCGGCCCCCAGCACCAACCCCCAGGCCAGCTCGTCCCCCAGCGCCGGGCCCACCAACGCCCCCAGCTCCACCCCCACCCCGACCGGCAGCCTCACCACCGCGCCGGCCACCGCGACCATCGCCCACACCCCCGCCCCCGGCAGCCCTGCCGTTGCCACCGCCACCTTCGCCGTGGCCTGCGGCGGCACCCTCTACCGCGGTGGCGTCCAGGCGGTGGGCGCATCGGCGCCGCAGCCGTCGGACACGCCCCCGGCGGGCTGACGGGCTTCGCGCTCCGGCGGTGGTCGGGGCGGGCTGTCGGCGGGCGGTCGGGGTCGGGCGGTCGGGGTCGGGCGGTCGGGGTCGGACGGGCGACCAGCCGGGCCGTCGGGGCCGATGGCGGACCCCTATGGCGGACCCCTGCGGCCGGGACGGGTGTGAGGAGTGGTTACCGTGGGGGTGTGTACCGGTTCCTCCTGACTCCGCGCTGGCTCGGCGGCACCGCGCTGGCCGTCGCGGCCGTGGCGGTGTGCGTCTGGCTGGGCTCCTGGCAGCTCGGCCGGTTCGAGGACCGGTTCTCGTCGCACCAGGAGACCAAGCAGACCGTCACCGCTTCGAGTGATGTGCGGCCGATCGACGACCTGCTCAACCAGGCCACCCCGCAGGTGACCACCGAGACCGTCGGCAAGCCCGTCACCGTGACCGGCAGCTACGACGCGGAGCACCAGCTCCTCGTCCCGAACCGGGTGGTCGACGGCAAGCAGGGCTACTACGTGCTCACCCCGCTGCGCACCGCCGACGGCCGGTTCGCCGCCGTGGTCCGCGGCTGGGCGCCCGGCGCGCCCGCCGAGGGCGCGTCCGTGGCCGCGCCGCCGCCTCCCGGCCAGGTGACCGTCACCGGGCGGTTGCAGGCCGGTGAGTCCAGTGGCAGCAACGGCGCCGTGGCGGGCGGTCTGCCGGCCGGTCAGCTCGGCACGGTCAACCGGGCGGCGCTGCTCAACGCGCTCGCGTACGACGGCTGGTACGACGGCTGGGTGGCCGCCGACGCGGTGTCGGCCGGGCTGACCCCGGTGCCGACGGTCCAGCCGCAGGGCGGCGACGGGCTCACCCTGCGGGCGTTCCAGAACCTCGGCTACACCCTGGAGTGGTTCGTCTTCGGGGGCTTCGTCATCTTCATGTGGTTCCGCTTGGTGCGCCGCGAGGGGGAGGCGGAGCAGGACCGGGCCCTCGGACTGGACCCGGTCCTCGACTGACCTCCGCGGTTCGGCGCCCCTGCTCGGCCCGCCCTTGCTCGGCCCGCCCCCGCTCGGCCGGCCCGCCTCAGCGGGTTGGCTTGCCGGGAACGGACGGGGCGGACGGGGCGGACGGCAGGGCCGGGACGACCGGTGCGGTCGTCGGCTTTCCGGGCGCCGTCGGGGAGGACGGTGCTGGCGTCGGCGACCCGGTGAACGCAGGCTCGTCGTGGCACCGGCCGTGGCCGCCGCTCGCGTCGTCGTTCGAGTCGTAGTGGTCGATGTGGTGGTGCACGGTGCGCCCGGTCTTCGTCCCCTTGGAGCCGGAGCCCTTGGAGCCGGAGCCCTTCGACCCGGACGAGCCCTTCGACCCGCTGGATCCCTTGGCGAGCTGGACCGCGTCCTCGCCCGCCGCAGGCGCGTACGCCGCTCGGGCGACGGCGGCCCCCGGCCCAGCTGCGCTCGGCCCCGCCGCGCTCGCGCGGGTCGCGGTGGCGGCCGGTGCGGTTGGTGCGGCTGCTGGGGTCGGCGCGGCCGTGGTCGGCGTGGGGCTGGGCACCGCGGGGCCGGCCGGGGGCGGGCAGGCGGCCTCGGCGCCGTGCCCGCCCGAGCAGCCGGTGAGCACCAGGGCCCCGGCCACCGCCACTCCCGCGAGCGTCAGCAGACGCCTCACACCGTCTCCCCGTCGCCGGCCCTGTCGTCAGCCCCGGTCCCGGTTCCGGCCTCGGTTCCGGTCCCGGCCTCCGACGCCGCGGCGAGGTGCCGTCGGACGAAGTCGATCTCCAGCCGCAGCTGCTTGATCCGCTCCTCCACCACCAGCGACCCGTGCCCGGCGTCGTACCGGTAGACCTCGTGCGGCTTGCCCGACTGCTCCAGCCGCTCGACGTAGTTCTCGATCTGCCGGATCGGGCAGCGCGGGTCGTTGACCCCGGCGCTGATGTAGACCGGCACCCGCACCTGCTCGACGTAGCTGAGCGGCGAGGAGGCGGTGAAGCGCTCCGGGACCTCCTCCGGGGTGCCGCCGAAGAGGGTGCGGTCCAGCGACTTGAGCGCCTCCATCTCGTCGGCGTACGCGGTGTGGTAATCCGCGACGGGCACGGCGGCGACGCCCAGCGTCCAGCTGTCCGGCTGGACACCGATGCCCAGCAGGGTCAGGTAGCCGCCCCAGCTGCCACCGGTGAGCACCAGCCGGCGCGGGTCGGCGAGGCCGCCGGCGACCGCCCACTCCCGGACGGCCGCGATGTCCTCCAGCTCGATCAGGCCGACCCGCTCGTGCAGGGCGTCGGTCCAGGCCTGGCCGTAGCCGGTGGAGCCGCGGTAGTTGACCCGGACCACCGCGAAGCCGTGGTCCAGCCAGGCGGCCGGGCCGGCGGCGAAGGAGTCGCTGTCGTGGTGGGTGGGGCCGCCGTGGATCTCGAACACGGTCGGGAAGGGGCCCTCGCCCGCCCCGGCCGGACGCTGCACCAGGGCGTGCACCCGCCCGCCGGGCCCGTCCACCCAGACGTCCTCGACCGGGACGGAGCCGGGCGGCACCGCGCCGGGCGCCCGCAGCACGACCGTCCCGGCGGTGGAGCGGACGGCGGAGGGCTCGGCGGCGGAGGACCACAGGTACTCGACGGTGCCGTCCGGACGGGCGGTGGCGCCGCCGACGGTGCCGCGCGGGGTGTCCAGCCGGGTCAGCCGACCGTCGGCGAGCGTGTACGAGAACAGTTCGCTGCGCGCCTCGTACTCGTGCTCGACGAGCAGCGCCTCGGCGCCGGGGCACCACTGCGCGGAGACGTCGCCGGGCAGCTCGCGCCCCTGCTCGTCGCGCAGCGGCAGCGCGGTCTCGGCGCCGGTGACGACGTCCCAGATCATCGGCTCCCAGCGGCCGGTGCGCTGGTGGGCCACCAGCAACCGGGTGTCGCCGTCGACCGGGGCGAAGCCGAGGCAGGCGACGCCGCGCGGCTCGTCCCGGCCGGTCACCTCGTCGAGTTCGGCGACGGTTTCGACGGTTTCGACGGTTTCGGCGGGCTCTACGGGCGCTACGGGCTTGCCGCTCGTGCCGCTCGTGCCGCTCGTGCCGTCGGAGAGGCGGACGATCCGGATCGCGGAGTGCATCGCGTCGCCGTGCTCGGTGTGGTCGATGGCGAGCAGCGTGCCGTCGTAGCTGAGGTCGCCGACGCCGCCGTACTCCGCGTGCCGGTAGATCTCGACGGCCTCGACCGCGCCGGGGCGGCGCAGGTGCAGGGTGGTGCCGTCCTCGTCGGTGGAACGTCCGACGACCACCGTGCCGTCGCGGCCGAGCGCCAGGCCGGCCGAGTAGGAGGGGGCGAGGCCGGGCACGGCCTCCTCGTCGGTGGTGCCGGCGCTGCGGTCCGCGGGCCCGCCGGCGAAGGGCTGGCGGCGCCAGACGCCGAACTCGTCGCCGTCGTGGTCGTCGAACCACCACACCCAGGAGCCGTCGGGGGACAGCTCGGCGTCGGTGGTGCCGTTCGGCCGGTCGGTGACCTGCCGGTGGGTGCCGGTGACCCGGTCCCAGGCGTAGACCTCGTAGGTGCCGGTCGCGTTGGACACGTACAGCGCCCGGTCGGGGGCGTCCTCGGCCCAGTCGGGGAGTGACACCCGTGCTGCCCTGAACCGCTGCTCCCACGCCGGTACGGCGCTCTTCTCCTCGCTCATCCGACCATCCAACCCGATCGGGGGGACAGAACGGAACGGGCGGGGGACGGAACGGGGCGGGGGGGGGGGCGCCGCGCCCCCCCCCCCCCCCCACGCCCCC
>NZ_JBHXTQ010000004.1:20259-168974 GCF_042677305.1 Kitasatospora sp. NPDC127121
CCGTGCGGGTCCACTCCCCGACCGGGGCGTGCTCCCGTCGGGGCGGGGGGCGGGCCGGGTCCGCCCCGGCCCGCCCCACTCGCCCCGTCCCTCCCGCCCGTTCCCGGGAGCCCGTCCGCTCCTGTGAGTCCGTCCGCTCCCGCGCGCCCGCTCGGTCCCGCTAGCCCTTCCGCGGCAGCAGCCGGACCAGGCCCACCAGCACCAGCTCCAGCACCGCCAGCGCCGTCACGCTGCGGCCGAACGCGGCCGCCGGGTCGCCTCCGCCGTAGTAGAGCAGGCCGATCAGCGCGATGCCCAGCGCCCCGCCGACCTGCTGCACGGTGGCCAGCACCCCGGCGGCCGAGCCGACCAGCTGGGGCTCGACCCCGGCCAGCACCACGGAGGTCACCGGGGCGATCACCAGGCCCATCCCCAGGCCGTCCACGAACAGCCCCGGCGTCAGCCACCACACGCTCCCGCCCGGCGCGCCGTACACCGCGAGGGCGAGCAGGCCCAGCCCGACGGCCATCAGCAGCCCGCCGACGCCGATCGTCCGGGCCCCGCCGAGCCGGGCGGCGACGCGGTGGGTGGCGTTGGAGGTGAGCAGGTAGCCGAGGCCGATCGCCGTGAACACCAGCCCGGCGCCGAGCGCGTCCAGGCCGCGGCCCAGCTGGAGGTACAGGGCGAGCACCAGGAAGAAGGACGCCTGGCCGAGCCAGAAGGCGAGCTGGGCGAGCAGACCGGCGCCGAAGGCCCTGGTCCGGAACAGCCGGGTGTCGACCAGCGGGGCGGCGGAGCCGGGGCCGGAGTCGCTGCCGGAACCGGTGGCGGTGGCGGTGGCGCGGGTCCGGGTGCGGTGCTGATGCACCACGAAGCCGGCCAGCAGGGCGACCGCGCCGCCCAGGCAGAGCCAGGTCCACAGCGGCCAGCCCTGTGCGGGGCCCTGGATCAGCGGCAGCACCAGGGCGGTCAGCGCGGTGGTGACCAGCAGCACGCCCACCGGGTCCAGGCCCGGCCGTTGCGGGGCGCGCGACTCCGGCAGGCAGCGGCGGACCAGGGCCAGGGCGGCCAGACCGATCGGGAGGTTGATCAGGAAGCAGCTGCGCCAGCCGAGTCCGAAGAGGTCCGCCCGGATCAGCAGCCCGCCGATCAACTGGCCGAACACCGCGCCGACGCCCATGGTCAGCCCGTACCGGGCGAAGGCCCGCGCCTGCGCCGCGCCGCTGAACGCCGTCCGCAGGATCGCCAGCACCTGCGGGCCCATCAGCGCCGCCGCCAGGCCCTGCACCACCCGGGCGCCGACCAGTGCGGCGGCGGTGGGGGCGAGGCCGCAGCCCGCGGAGGCGAGGGTGAACAGGGCCAGGCCGAGCCCGAACACCCGGCGCCGGCCGTACCGGTCGCCGAGCCGGCCGGCGGTGACCAGGCCGGCGGCGAGGGCCAGGCTGAATCCGGCGATCACCCACTGGACGGCGGCCGGTCCGGCGCCCAGGTCGGCCTGGACGGACGGGACGGCGACGTTGACGACGAAGAAGTCGAGGGCGGTCATGAAGGTGGCGGTCAGGACGACCGCCAGCAGGCCGCGCGGGGCGCCGGCCGCCGCCTCGACCTCGGGCGCGGTGGTGCTCGCGGTGGTGCTCGCAGTGTTGCTCGCGGCGCCGGGCGCATTGTCGGTTGCATTGCCGGTCGCGGTCGCGGTCGCGGTCGATGGGCGGGCGGTCAGGACGGAGCTCATCTCGGCTTCTCCTCAGTGGGGTTGGGGGGAGTGGGTCGGGGGCGGTGGGGTCGCCCCCGACCCGTCCGGCCTGCCGTCAGGCGCCCGGGACGCGGTCCAGGAAGCCGTACACCGAGCCGATCCGCCCGTCCGGCGAGGCCACCAGGACGTCGAAGCCGATCACCACCGGCTCGGCGCCGGCCGGCCCGAGGTTCCAGGTGAACCGGGCGATGTCGTGGTGCGCGTCCACCGGTCCGAGGGTGAACTCCAGCCCGGGGAACTGGGCCTGGGCCGCGCCGATCAGCGCGTCGATCGCGTCCCGGCCGGCGACGGCGGCCAGCGGGTCGGTGTACCGGCCGTCCACGGCCCACACCTCGTCGATCAGCTTGCGGCGGGCGGCCGGGTCGGTCTCGTTCCAGACCGCGAGGTAGCGCTCGGCGAGCTGCTGGAGGGCGGTGGCGGTGATCTCGGTCATGGTCTTCTCCCGTGTCCCGGTGGGTGGTTGAGCGGCTCGTTCCCGCTGCTCACAAAGGTAGGGACGGGCTGGAACAGGCGAATCAGTCACGTATCGGCATGGGGGTGCGTAGCGTCCGGCGGGGGGTACGTAGGTGTGCTCGGCGGGCCCGCCCGTACCTGCGGCCGGGAGGGCCTCGGTAGGGTCGGGGGCATGCTGTACGGGAGGGAACACGAACAGTCCGTCGTGGCGGGACTGTTGGACGCGGCACGGGAAGGCCGCAGCGGGGTGCTGCTGCTCCGGGGCGAACCCGGAATCGGCAAGACCGCGCTGCTGGACCACGCCATCGGGCGGGCGGGCGAGGCGTTCCGGGTGATCCGGGCGGCAGGCGTCGAGTACGAGGCGGAACTGCCCTTCGCCGGGCTGAGCCTGCTGCTCGCACCCGGCCTCGACCGGCTGCACGCCCTGCCCGGGCCGCAACGGCGCGCCCTGGAGGCGGCGTTCGGGCTCGCCGAGGAACGCGCCCCGGCCGACCGGCTGCTGGTCGGGCTCGCCACCCTCGGAATGCTCGCCGAACTCGCCACCGAACAGCCCCTGTTGTGCGTCGTCGACGACGCACAGTGGCTGGACGACGCCTCCCTCGACGCCCTGCTGCTGGCCGCCCGCCGGCTCCAGGCCGAAGGAGTCGCCCTGCTGCTCGCCGCCCGCACCGGCGGCGCCGCACCGGAACTCCCGACCACGGGCTTCCCCGAGCTCCGACTGACCGGCCTGCCCGAGCCCGACGCCGCCCGGCTCCTGGACCACCGGGCCGGCCCCGACCTGCCCGCCGCCGTCCGCGAGCGGCTGCTCGTCGAGGCGGCCGGCAACCCGCTCGCCCTCACCGAACTCCCCATCGCCACCGGGGCGCAGGCGAACACCCCCGGCTCGCCGGCACCCGCGCCCGGCGGCCTGCCGCTCACCAGCCGGCTGCTGATCGCCTTCCACGGCCAGGTCACCGGCCTGCCCCCGGCCACCCAGACCCTCCTGCTGGTCGCCGCCGCCGAGGAGACCGGCGAACTCGACGTCGTCCTGCCCGCCGCGGCCGCCCTCGGCGTCCCCGCCGAACACCTCGGCCCCGCCGAGGAATCGGGCCTGGCGAGCGTCACCCCAGACCGCCGGATCGCCTTCCGCCACCCGCTCCTGCGCGCCGCCATCCTGCAACGCGCCCCGCACCACCAGCGACTGACGATCCACCAGGCCATCGCCGGAGTGCTGCCGGACGGCGACCGCCGCACCTGGCACCAGGCCCACGCCGCCACCGCCCCCGACGCCGCCCTCGCCGACGCGCTGGAACGCACCGCCGTCCGCGCCGAGGCCCGCGGCGCCCACGGCGGCGCCGCCGCCGCGTACGAGCGGGCCGCCCGGCTCACCCCGGACCGCGACACCGCCACCCGCCGCCTCGTCCTGGCCGCCGAAGCCGCCACCGAAGAAGGGAAGTTGGCGCAGGCCGAGACACTCGCCGACGAGGCCGGGGCCCGCACCGACAACCCCCTGGCACACGCCCTGCTCGACCAGGTCAGGGCCACCGCGCACTTCTGGCGCGGCTCCTACCCGACCGCCTACCGGCTGCTGCTCGACGCCGCCGGCACCGCCATCGAGGCGCCGCACGCCGCCCGGATGCTGTTCCAGGCCTTCCACACCGCCTGGTACGCGGGCGAGGAACCGGTGATCGCCGTCCTCGACCGGCTGGCCGCGCTACCGCTCGCCGACGACAACCCGCTCACCCCGCTCGCCCGCCACCTGCCCGCCGCCGTACTCCCCGCCCTCGGCCGGCCCGCACCGCAGCCCCCCACCGCCCGCGACACTACCGCGGCAGCCCGCAAGGCCGGCGCCGAAACCCCCGTCGACCTCGTCCAACTCTGCGGCGCCACCCTCATCCTCGGCCGCGACGACGAGACCGCCGAACTCGGCGGCGAACTCGTCGCCGAAGCCCGCGCCAAGGGCACCATCGGCGTGATGCCCACCCTCCAGTTCTTCCTCGCCGAGGCCGAACTCTTCCACGGCCGCCACCGCGACGCCGAAGTCACCGCCACCGAAGCCCTCGCCCTCGCCCGCGACACCGGCCAGCACCAGTGGACCAGCCAACTCACCGCGCTCCTCGCCTACCTGGCCGCCCTCGACGGTGACACCGACCGCTGCACCCGGCTCACCGCCGAATCCCTCGCCACCACCGGCCCGCAGACCGCCGCCCCCGCAGCCGGCCGCCCCTGGGCCCACTGGGCACTAGCCCTGCTCGACCTCGGCCACGGCCGCGCCGGCGACGCCGCCGACCGGCTGCACACTCTCACCACCGGCCCCCACCGGCACCACGTCAGCGCCACCCGGGCCGTCCCCGACCTGGTCGAAGCCACCGTCCGGTTCGGCACCCCCGAACGCTCCGCCGAACCCTACGAACGCTTCGCCCGCTGGAGCGCCGCCGCCGACCGCCCCTGGACCGAAGCGCTCCGGCTCCGCTGCCAGGCCCTGCTCGGCCCCGACGAACTCGCCGAACCGGCCTACCGCGCCGCCCTCGACCTCCACGAAGGCACCCACCGCCCCTTCGAGCAGGCCCGCACCGCCCTCCTCTACGGCGAATGGCTGCGCCGCTCCCGCCGCCGCACCGACGCCCGCCCCCACCTGCGCGCCGCCCTCGAAACCTTCGAACGCCTCGCCGCCCACCCCTGGGCCGCCCGCGCCCGCACCGAACTCACCGCCACCGGCACCCCGGCCCCCACCAGCAGCCCCACCGGCACCCCCGACTCCCCCCTCACCCCCCAGGAACTCCAGATCACCCGCCTGGCCGCCCAAGGCCTCACCAACCGCGAGATCGCCGCCCAACTCTTCCTCAGCCCCCGCACCATCGCCCACCACCTCTACAAGGCGTACCCCAAACTCCACATCACCTCCCGCACCGACCTCCCCACCACCCTCTGACACCCCCACCCACACCAAAGGGCCCTCCCGAAACACCTCCGGCAGGGCCCTGATCTCCACTCGCGGGGGCTGCCCCCACCTTCGCCGCCGGCCCAGATCCCGGGAAACTCCGCACGGGCTGCGGCACGGGTGGGCGCTCCACACTGAGGCACGGTCACTCAGTCGGTCACGCACAACGTCGGTCACGCACAACGCCAGAGGGCCCACCGGATTTCTCCGATGGGCCCTCTGTACTGGGTCGGGGTGGCGGGATTTGAACCCACGGCCTCTTCGTCCCGAAGCAACTAAGGCACCCGGCCGACCTTGGCGAGCAGCGCCGCTGACCTGCCCGAACGGTCCCCGACCGTCCATGGCCGTCCGCCGAAGTACGCACCCGTTGTAGCGCAGTTAGACACTCGGTCTTGGTCGGTCAGCCGAGAAGGGTCTCCTCTGGGCGACGGTTGAGAACCTCTATCGTTCGGTTGTTCAGGAGGTGCTCGACGCAAGCCGACAAGTCGCCTCCGTGGTCCTCGCGAGCGATCTCTCGGAGTTCCTTCACGAGGTCCTGCCCGTTGATAAGGACAATCGGGTACTGGTCCTCGACCATCTCCAGCTGTGCTGCCTCCGAGTAGGCACCGGTGGTCACGTACACCCCGATCCAGCCGCGCCGGAGTCGGGCGACCACCCGGGCGATCTGCTCGGCCGACACCAGGCTGTCGGGCTTGATGCACTTGGCTTGTCCGAGGACCACAAGTTTTGTGCCAGCCAGCCCGGTTCCCAGGTCCAGCCGACCCACGAAGTCGGCACCGCCGTCGCCCGACCGCCGCGTGAGCCACTCTTCGACGTAGCTGTGTCCGGATGCGCGCAACACCCGTGCAGCAACCGCGGAAGCCAGCGTTTCGAACGCGTGCTTGTCTCCGTCGAAGCGTCGGTAGACCGCCTGGAGCTCGGCCTCCAAGCGGCTGTTCTCAGCCGGTCGTTGGTCCTTCACCTTGACCACCCGACTGCGGGCCACGCGCCGGCGCACCCGCGGGAGTGCCGAGTGCCCATGCTTGACCCACTCCCGCCACGCGGTCGGTGCCAGGGCCAGCGCATCGGCATCAGACCGTCCGGCTTCGCGACGGGCCGTGACCCAGTCCCAGTCCAGCTTGTCGTCCTCGGCGGATAGGTCGATCACCGCGAAGTCGAAGACGTAGTTGGTGAAGGTGGCGTCGGCCTGCCCTGCCCATTGGACCACCCGTTCCGCGCGCTCGATCAGGCCGACGCCGCAGAACTCGACGTGCCCCTTGGGCTTACCGTTTCGCGACACCGAGCGGAACAGCAGCAGCGGAGCCGCGGCAGCCCGACCCTCGACCGTCGGTGCCTGGTGCCTGTCGAATGTCTCCAGCAGAGCCGCGTTGCCATTGGTGCTCCCGAGCGGCTTCGTTGTCTCGGCCTTGTGGTCGCCGAAGTAGCGCACATGCCCGTTGTCCAGGTCGAACACGTCGTGCCACGGTGTCTGCTCCGACCCCGCCTTCCACGGGCTGGATCGAATCATCACGGCTGGCCGCCGCAGCTCGTCAGCTCCCTTGACCTTCGCCATGGCGTTGATCCCGGCCTCCAGCAGCGCGCGCTTGTGACCTGGGCTTTCTGTTACGTAGTAGAAGTTGCTGAAGTCATCGACGGTCGCCGGCGCCGCATCTTTCGCACTCGTGTACCGAAACACTTCGCCCATGCCCAGCACCCGGCCCATGACTCCCCCTCCATACGCGCGTACAGATCCCTTGATCTTGCCAGCCGTGTCCGACAGCATCAGGCCCAACTGGGATCACTGCTCTACAAGGCTTGGCGTGCGCCACCTACCTTGACCTGCACCCCACCCGACCTACCCGTTCCCAAGCCACCACCCCACCAGCGCCCACGGCCGACCGCCACACACCGCTCGATCTGGCACGCCTGCGGCACGGCGAGTCGACGTCAAAGCCGAGGCGCAGTCGCTTCACTGTCGAAGACCTCTAACGCCGTCCGGCCAACACCACGCCGCCTTCAGTAATGCCCGGCAGACCCTCCAGGCTCTCACCGAAGGAACCAATCCTCGCAACTCACCCCAATCCCGCTCTGGACTATGAGAACATCACCATCGTGACTGCAGGAAACCTTGCCAACGCCGAAATCTTCACCCTCTCACACATTTCAACCATTTCTCAGATTGCATTCTGGACATCCACATCGGTAGTCGCAACCCTTTCATACAGGAACGCCAAGAGAACTATCTTCCAGCCAATCAAGACCGAAATCTTCAAAAAGCAGGTTGATGTTCTCGCCGACACTCTGAACCTATTGAATGGAGATCGTCAATCCATTCATCCGGGCGGCTTCGATTTCACGGAACTCCTGACGGCGAATGTGGCCAAACTCTATGACGCATACCTTTCATATGCGTTTGATATGAAGCGACCTATGGAGGTCCGTGAATACAGGGTCGAGCTTTGCCCGTCGTCGCTTATAGCTCAAGAGGCCCTGGAGTTGGATACGAGCGACAAGATCACCCCAGGCCCCCTAGGCAAGCCGAGCAAGCCACCATCCTGGACGTACAGGCATCTCGACCTCTCTCTGCCCCTTAAATACAGTGACCGCGTTTCCGATTTCAGGGAGCTACTCAAGAACCCCCTACTGCCCTCACATATTGCCAGCCTCCTATCTGATTTTCTTGACGCCGTTACAAAGAAGACGGTTGGCCTGGGGCCGGTGATCGAAGCAGCAGCAAAGGAGATGCCTGAGAGGTATCCCACATTGGACGACCTCACGAACGCCTCCTTCTCATGGGTTGACAACCGGTACAATCGGGAAACAGACAGCCTGGCCCCATTGGCCGACCAGCTGACGGGGGAAATTCGGGCCTACTTCGCCCCTGACAGCATCATGGCGACACCCAAGAGATCTTTTCGACGCAAGGGGAGAAGGCTAGAAGCCACCGATTGAGCTGCGTTTCGAGCTCGCGGGTGGCGGAGCGGTTTTGGCCGGTGTCCTGTCTGGTTTGGGGTCGAGCATGATCGGGGGGCCGTAAGCTGTTGCGACTCGGTCAGGGCTCTTTGGGCCTGACCGTAATTTGGCCGAGTGGCCCCCCGGTCTTGCTCGACGCGGGTCCCGGTCCTGACAGGTGGGTAAAACCGTGGAGCCGCCCGTCACCAGCCACGACCGGTAGTGGCCTCAACCCGCCCCATCGCCGTCGGCCGCCGGGCGCGGCCGGCCGCCGCCGTCGCGGGGCGCAAGACAGGAGCGGCGGCGAGCGGCTGGGCCGCGCGCGGGCGCGCCGTGCGCGCCCTTGAACCAGTAGCGAAACTCGTAACAGTCATCTTCTGACCCCACCCCCTCACACCCCTTCCAGCTACCTACCCCCACCCCACACGCCGCCCGCATGGGCTTGCACAGAACCGGCGCTCACGCCCTGAGGATCACTTACTGCTTGCCCAGCAAGCCTTCCGGCTCGCGCTGCATGAGTACCACCGTGGCATCGTCGTGGCACTTCGAGCGGGGCCAGCGTCGCCTTTGTGGATCTGAGCGTTCGAGCTCCCGCGTGTGGTCGATGACCCCGCGTGGGCCACTCGTCTCCAGCCGGCTCATGAGGTCGGGCCAGCCCATGACCCCAAAGTCGTCAACGGCCCGGACTGCACCATCTGTCAGAACTGCTGCGGCTCGGACCCTTGACAATGACACCTCCCCGGTCAGGCTCTGTTCGGCAGCACCAGCTTCGGTGGCAGCGACCCAGTAGCCAGCCGCGCTGTTCATGAGCTGCCTCTGGGCGTAGGCCAGAGCCGTCCGCCTCTCGGATTCGGGAAGATGCTCCAACTCTTTTGCCATGTCGGCTCGTTGCCGGTCAGTGACCGCCGACACCCGGTGATCCGAGATCACGTCAATTCCGTCGGGCAGGCTAAGCACAACGGTCGAGTCTGCGAGCACCAACCACTCAAAGGCATCACCGCGGGCTCTCGTGATTGCCACCGTGGACGTCGGCGTCATCGGGTTGCCCAGGTCACAGGTCCCCGCGTGCAGTCGAGCCGTGGAGTCGATCGCGTCCGCAAGACACTCGGTCAGCGCCGCCGGCCGTTCGGTCGCGTGCTTGAAAATGCTCGCACCAAGGGTTCGCACGAACCATGGCACACCGTGAGTACAGCCGGTGTTCATGCTGCTGGGCAGCCCAGCACCGTCGAGGAGAACAACGGTCTCGGGGCTGGCGACCGCGAAGTCCTCATTGATCCGGCCCGGGTTCGGGGCCGTCGCGACCGAGACCAGCACGTCAGGCTTCCTCGTGGCGGAGTACGCCGGTCAGGGCCCGGCTGGCGAGCACGCGTTTGGTGCCGCCCTCGTAGTCGCAGCCGATGACCATGGAGAACGACTGGTCGCTGATCTCGCCGTACAGCCCGGCAATATGGGTCGACAGGTAGTGCGCGACCCCGAGCGAACCCACCGCGTGCACACCCGCGACCAGTAGGAAGGATCCAACGCGATCCGGCCGCGGCAACCGCCCGAAGTAGGCCACATCTGAAAGCTGGGGGCTCTCCGGGTCATCGGTTGGCGAAGTGATGACCTGTCCACTCTCCCGGTCGATCAGTGCCCACCTGCCGTCTTCCAGTGTCTCGAACGACAGCCGGGGGTCGGCGGCCAGAGCAGCTGCGGTGACGGGCGACGTCTTCGGTCCGCACACAACGACCAAGCCGTCTCGGTTCAGGTCGATGGCTCCCGTGGTGGGGATGTACTCAAGCTCGCCTTCGAGTTGGAGTCGGTGTGCAAGATTGATCAACTGCTGGCCGGTGGCGCTGTCTTCAACTGCTACGTACTCGCGCTCTCCCGGCCGCTGCGGTACCGCAACGCTCACCCGGTCCACGCCGAGGAACGCGCGCTCAGCCGGCGGACCTGCATCCTTCAGTTGGGCCACGCGCGCGCGGCTGACTCCCATGAGCTTCGCGACCTCGGCCATGGACAGGCCGCTCTGCCGGAGCCAGGCGATGCTCTCCTTCCGCATCCGAGAGGTCTCGATCACGGCGGCTTGCAGCTCTTCCATCAGCTCCACGGAAGCCTTGACCCGGACGCGATGGTCCTTGATGGCCGCTACGCGCCGAACCTCATCGATCATGGCGCGGCACCTCCCAACCGACGTGCGGAGCAAGTCTCATGACACCAATGGTAAGGGGGGCTTGACACTGCGGCTAGGCGGGTCCAATCTAGTGATAAGCCCCCCTTAGCACCTGGGGAGGCGCGATCCCCGGTGGTAACCCCCCCTTAGCGGGATGCTGCCGAACACGCCGCCACCTTTCCCAGCCGCCCCTACGGGCCGCTGAAGATGAAGGAGCCCAGCTCATGCGCTTCATCCCTGTCGACACGACCGCCGCACTGGTGATGGTCGCCCAGGCGCCCCGCCCGAAGCTCAAGGACCGCCGGACCGGTGAGATGGCCATGGACGCCGAGACCGGCGCGCCGCTGGTCACCCTGGATGTCACGTTCGTGGCCAACGGCGAGGCGGACATCCTGTCCCTCACCGTGCCGCAGCCGGGCATCCCGGACGGGCTGGCTCCCGGCGTGTTGGTCGCCCTCACCCGGCTGATCGCCCGGCCGTGGGAGAACGAGTTCAACGGTCAGAAGCGCTCCGGCATCGCCTTCCGGGCCGACGCTGTGACGATCGCCTCCCCGGTCCTCGCCGGCGCGAACGCCTGATCGCCGTGGACACCCTGACCACGACGCTCCTGGAGCTGAGCGTCCCAGCGGCCACGGTCGGCGTCGGTGCGTTCTACGCCAAGACAAAGATGCCCCGGACCTACTGGGCGACCATCGGCCTGCCGCTGGCCGTCCACCGCATCCGGCACGACTTCGAGAACGTCATGGAGGCCTGTGGGCTGACCGTGGAGCCCACGTTCTGGCGCGCCATGTCCTCATCCGGCACCGACCGGCCGGCCAAGCCCGCGATGCCGGTGATCCGTGGAGTGCAGCCGAGTTCGACTGGCCTGCGGATTCGACTCCGTCTCGCCCCGGGTCAGCAGACGGCGGACCTGGTCGACGCCGCCGAACGGCTGCGGCACGCCTGGGAGGTCCACGCGGTTCACGTCTCGGAGGTCAAGCCCGGGGTAGTCGACCTGCGGATCGTCGGCTTCGACGTGCTGCGGAACGTACGTATGCCGCGCCGGGCCATCGCCAAGTCCCCTGAGCTGCTTCGGGTTCCGGTCGCGCTGCGGGCCGACGGCACCGTTCACCACCGGGACTACCGGCAGGCTCCGAACGGGCTCAACCTCGGCGCCAACCAATCCGGGAAGTCGATGTTCACCCGCAACCTGGTCCACGGCCTCGCCCCTCAGCCGGTCGCCCTGGTCGGGATCGACTGCAAGCGCGGCGTTGAACAGCGCCCCTTCGCCCCGCGGCTGTCCGCTCTGGCCACCAACCAGGGCGAAGCGCTCGGGCTGCTACTCGCGCTGCTGGTCGAGATGGACGACCGGTACGACCTCATCCGCGACCACCAGGGCGTCCCCGGATCAGTCGCCGCCGAGGAGCTGACCGCCGACATCTGGGGCCTGCCCGAGGATGTCCGACCGGTCCCGATCGTCGTCCTGGTCGACGAGATCGCCGAACTCTTCCTGGCGGCCGGCAAAGCCGATGAGGAACGGCGGAACCAGATCGTCACGGCGCTCATCCGGCTGGCCCAACTCGCCCGCGCCGCCGGCATCTACCTGGAGATCGCGGGCCAGCGCTTCGGCTCGGAACTGGGCAAGGGCGCGACCCTGCTCCGCTCCCAGCTCACCGGCCGCACCGTCCACCGGGTCAACGACCTGGAGACGGCGAAGATGGGTCTCGGCGACATCTCCGACGACGCAGTCACGGCCTCCACCAGGATCAGCCCGGACATGCCCGGAATGGCGGTCGCCGGCGACGCCTCCGGCCAGTGGTCCGAGATCCGCACGCCGTACCGCTCGCTCACCGAAGTCGCCGATCGCTGCGGCGAGTTCGCACACCTGACGCCCGACCTGGACCGCCTGGCGGCCTTCCGCCCGCAGGTCGCCAGCCCGGCGAGCATTCCGCCGATTCCCTCGACGCCGCCGGACCTGGTTCCGGTCTCGCTCGGCAAGTAGCGACACCTCCCCCCCATCGGCCGGCGTGGCCGCATCGCGCCAAGTCCCTACCCCGCCATGCCTGACGTGAGGAGATCACCAATGTCCCGCAAGCCGTCCATCGCCGAGATCGGCGCTTTCCTCGGCCACCTCAAGGCCACCCGCGACAACAACGACGACGCCGGCCCGCTGCTCGCCGAGAAGGCCGACCTCCTGGAGCGCATCGCCAGGGCCAACCCGCACGACCGCGACGCCGCCCAGCTCGCCCGCGAGGCCCGCGCCGCCGCCGACCGCGCCCAGCGCAACAGCCGGTGACCCCGGTGGCCGCCCGCAAGCGCACCGCGCCGCCGAAGCCCTCGCCCTGTGGGCCCTGCAAGGGCACCGGCCAGACCACTGAGACCGTCTACGCCGGCCGGGGTTCGCGCCGCCGCCCGGTCGCCCAGCAGGAGGCGACCTGCCTCGACTGCCTCGGCGCTGGCACCGCCCCCGCATAACCCAGCCGCGACGGGACGGGCGGTCGACCACCAGATCGCCGCCCGGTCCGCACTCCACACGGGAGACAAGCCATGAAGCAGGACACCTACCACTGCGTCCTCACGCTGCAGCAGACCGTGCCCGGCGCGACCGCCATCGGCACCTTCGCGAACATCATCACGCCCTCGCCCGGGATGACCCGCGCCGACATCTTCGACAAGGCGATCGCCACGCTGACCCGACACCAGCCGGAGCTCACCGGCGGCGCGGTCCTCTTCTTCTCCCTCGACAAGAACCAGGTCTGACGGAGTACGTCATGCGCCGACTCCCCAAACTGGACGCCGTACTGGCACAAGCGGTGATCGCCGCCGCCCTCTCCTTCGCCCACCTCCACGACCTCGCCGCAGCCGCCGGCCAAGCCGGTTGGAAGTCCTGGGCCTACCCGGTGTCCGTCGACCTGTTGCTGGTCGCCGCCTGGCGCCGGATGCGCTCCGGAACCGCTCGCCGGCTCGCCTGGTGCTGGTTCGTCATCGCGCTGGCCGCCTCGCTCGGCGCCAACGTCGGCACCGCCGGACTGCTCGATCTCGGCAACGCCCCTGCCTGGCTTCGCGTTCTCGTCGCCGGCTGGCCCGCCGCCGCGTTCCTCGGCGGCACCCTGCTCGCCCACTCGACCACCACGCCCACCGCGGAATCCCCGACAGCCGAGCCGGAGCCGGACGACCGCGAGCCCAACGACGTCCCGCCGCTCTACGTCACCGCCGCAGAACCGATCACCGAACCGGACGTCGAGCCGACGCCCGTCTCGCCTCCTGCGGTTGTCCCGGCGATCGAACCGGCTCCCATTCCGGCGTCACCCCAGCCTCCCGTACTGGTGCCGACCCTGGTTCCCGCACCGGTTCCCGCACCGGCCCCCGCGCCCACGGTCCCGGCCTTCCTCCTCGACCACGCCCGCAAGGTCGCCGACGATCACCACACCCGCACGGGAACCCCGATCGACGCCGCCACGCTTCGTGCCCGCCTCGGGGTTCAGGACCCGCTCGCCTCGGCGCTCGTCGCCGAACTCGCCTGAAGGGCTCGCCTGGTGAACATCCAGCTTCCGTTCATCGTCATTCTCGCGATCGTCGCCTGGTTCATCGTCCGGCACCTCCGACTGCGCTGGTGGGCCGTCGCCGCGCTCGTCCTCCTCGGCCTCTACCTCGCCGGCACCTCCGCCGCCCCACTGATCGACAACACGACCCGCGACGGCGTGAGCGTCATCAACAAGACCTCCAACAAGTAGCAAGCCAGAAAGGAGAGTTGGCCATGGCGATCACTGTCCGTCTGCCGCCCTTGGTCACCGTAGACGGCTCCGGCCTCGTCGCCGAGATCGAGGCGTACCTGGCCTCGCTTCCCGCCCCGGCCCGCATCACGGTCCCGTACGTCTCGCCGCTCGGCTCCACCGTCCAGCCCTGGACCGCCGGCTACCCGGCGCCCCGGTTCACGCTCCTCGACCGGATCACCCACCGCCCGGCCCGCCCGGTGTCGGTGAGCGCCGCCGGCCACCTCCGGCTCACCTCCCGCTACATCGGCGCCTTCGGCTGGCTCCAAGGCGCCATGTGGGACTCCGCCGGCCGCGTCTGCCTCCTCGGCGCCCAGGCCGCCGTCCTCGCCCACGGCTACGGCACCCCGGCCACCGTCACCACCGCCCGCGTCCAGCTCATGGAGATTCTGCACGCCACCGGGCGTCCCGCCAGCTCCCCGGACGAGTACAACGACCGCCCCGCCACCCAGCAGGCCGACATCCACCACCTGCTCGCCCAGGCCGCCAGCCGCGCCCAGCGCCTCGGCCTCTGACCTCACCGGGACGGCCAACACGCCGCCAGCATCCCGCCGCCCCGGAGATCGCGACCCCCGACCACACCCATCACGAAGGACCGCACATGGATCTGCCCACGATCTTTGCCGCCGGTGCACCGCTGATCGGATGGACCACTCACGGCGCCTGGCTGAACCGCCGCCTCGCGACCGCCCGCCGCGACCCGCTCACCGGGCTCCACACCCGCGACGGCTTCACCACCCGCGCCCACCGGCTGACCCAGCGCCACCCGGACCGCGCCTCGGTACTGCTGATCGACCTGGACGACTTCAAGGCCACCAACGACACCTACGGCCACGCCGCCGGCGACGCGGTCATCACCGCAACCGCCACCCGCCTGTCCGCCTGGTGCGGCCGTCCCGGCATCGCCGCCCGCCTCGGCGGGGACGAGTTCGCCGCCGTTGTCCTGGACGCCCCCGAGCGCCTGCCCGACCTGCGCGCAGCCCTCAACCAGCCGGTCCCGCACTCCGGTCTCACGCTCCCGGCCTCCGCCTCGGTGGGCATCTGCCCCGTCGCCGAGCTGCCGGTCGTCTCGCTCACGGACGCACTCGCCTGCGCCGACCGGGACATGTACGCGCACAAGCGCGACGGCCGCACCTCCCGCCGCCGCTGATTCGAAGACCGGCCCCGGGGCGGCAACACGCCGCCAAGCATCCCGCCGCCCCGAGGCCGCAACCCCTTCCTGAACCGAAGCCCACGAAGGAGAGCTCCATCATGCCGCAGCACAGCCACGCCCCGAGCCGGATTTGCCCGAACTGCTCCGGCTTCGCCTCCGTCGTCATCGCCACCGGTGTCCGCCGCCGCGACGGCTCCCGCGCCACCGTCCCGGTCACCTGCCCGACCTGCAACGGCGCAGGCACCATCGCCCGCCCGCTGGCCACCACCGCCAAGGCGGCCTGACCGATGGCCCTCCTCGACTGGCGCGACTCCCGCCACTGGGCCCCGCAGCCCGCCCCCTGCGGCGTCTGCGACAAGCCCACCAACCTGCGCTCCGACCGCGGCAAGCCCGTCCACAAGGTCTGCGCCGAAGAGTGGACCGACCGCCACCAGAAGCCCGCCGACCAGTCCTGACCAGCCCGGCCCCGGGACTTGGTGCCACTGGTCCGTCCCGGGGCCTCCCCACGAAGGGAGGCATCACCTTGAAGCGCCACATCATCGACCTGTTCGCCGGCCCCGGAGGCTGGTCCGAGGGCCTGCGCCGCCTCGGCCACACCGACACCGGCCTGGAGATCGACGCCGCCGCCTGCGCCACCCGCGCCGCCGCCGGTCACCGCACCATCCGCACCGATGTCGCCGCCTACCCGACCGCGCCGCTCGTCGGAAGGGTCTCCGGCCTGATCGGCTCCTCGCCCTGCCAGACCTTCAGCACGGCCGGACTCGGCGCCGGAGCCGACGACATCGAGCTCTGCCACCAGGGCCTCGACGACCTCGCCGCCGGCCGCGACACCCGCGCCGCCCTTCGGACCGCCACCGACGCACGCTCGCTCCTGGCCGTCGAACCCCTGCGGTACGCCCTCGACCTCCGCCCCGACTGGATCGCCCTGGAAGAGGTCCCCTCGGTGGAACCCCTCTTCGCCCACATCGCCCGCGTCCTGCGCGGCATCGGCTACTCGACGTGGGTCGGAGTCCTCAACGCCGCCGACTACGGCATCCCCCAGACCCGCCGCCGGGCCTTCCTCCTGGCCTCCACGACGCACCAAGTCGCCCCACCCGAAGCCACCCACGCCAAGGTGCCCGAGCCCGAAAGCCTCTTCGGCCCCGGCCGCGCCGCCTGGAACACCATGGCCGACGTCCTCAACCTGGCCACTGGCGATGTCGTCACCCGCGGTGAACACACCGGCGGCGGCAACCGCTTCACCACCGCCGGGCCCGCCTGGACCCTGACGGGTCGAGCCCGATCGTGGAAGCTCTCTGCCACCGATTCCAGCCCCCAGCGCGAACTGACCACCGCCGAAGCGGGGCTTCTCCAGGACTTCCCCGCCAGCCACCCGTGGACCGGCTCACGGACCAAGCAGTTCGAGCAGATCGGCAACGCCGTCCCGCCGGGCCTCGCGGTCGAAGTCCTCCTCTCGGTTCTCGAACCCGCCTCGCGTTCCTTGGCGGTGGCCGCATGATGCCGTCCCTCCACCCCGAGCGCGAACACCTGGCACTCGCCGACCTCGCCCGGCTCGCCATGCGGGGCGACCTCCCCCGTCTCCACGACCAGATCCGCCGTACCGGCGGCTGCTCCAACCCGATCCACCTCAAGGGCTTCCGCACCCTCACCCACGCCCCCACCGGCGCCGTCTGGCACCGGTACTCGACGGAGCACGAGCCCGGCCAGCGTCTCAAGGTTGCCTGCGGCAACCGCCGCTCCTCCCGCTGCCCGTCCTGCGCCCGGACGTACTCGGCGGACACCTTCCACCTGATCCGTGCCGGGCTCGCCGGAGACACCACCAAGAACGTCCCGACCACCGTCCGCTCCCACCCCCGGGTCTTCGCCACCCTCACCGCCCCCAGCTTCGGCCCGGTCCACAACCGGCCCGACAAGGGCACCTGCCGCTGCGGCCACGCCCACCCCGCCGGTTCGCCTCTGCTTGGCACGCCACTGGCCCCGGAGCGCTACGAGTACGGGCACGCGGTGCTGTGGAACAACCACGCCCCGGACCTGTGGCGTCGCTTCACGATCTACCTGTTCCGGGTCATGGCGAAGATGACCGGGCTCTACCAGCGGGACTTCAAGGAGCAGGCGAAGATCTCGTTCGGCAAGGTCGCCGAGTACCAGCGCCGCGGCGCCGTCCACTTCCACGCCGTCATCCGCATCGACGGCCCCGGCGGCCCCGACACGCCCCCGCCCGCCTGGGCCACCGTCGCCCTGCTGGACGCCGCGATCCGGGCCGCCGCCCGCCGCGCCGGTGTCCCTGTCGCTGCCGGCGGTGACCAGCCCGCCCGGGTCCTGGAGTGGGGCACGCAGGTCGACGTGCGTCCGATCGGCGCCTTCGCTGGCGGGGAGATCACGGAACGGGCCGTCGCCTCCTACATTGCCAAGTACGCCACCAAGTCCGCCGAGACCACCGAGACCGTGGACCGGCGCATCCTGGAGCGCCACGAACTCGACCGGCACGACCTGCCCGCCCACACCCGCCGCCTGATCGAAACCTGCTGGGACCTCGATGGGCACTACCCCGGCCGCCTGCTGGCCCACTGGTCCCACATGCTCGGCTTCCGCGGCCACTTCTCCAGCAAGTCCCCCACCTACTCGACCACGCTCGGCGCCCTCCGCCAGGTCCGCGCCGACTACCGCGCCGACCAGGCCCGCACCGAACTCCGGGAACGCCTGCTTGCCGCCGGGCTCCCGGACCTGGACGACCTGCCCGACGCCGAAACCCTGGTCCTCGCCCACTGGACCTTCGCCGGCGCCGGAAACTCCCCGGGCGAATCCCTGCTCGCCGCCACCATCGCCCGGGACCTGCACGAACGCCACACCACCGACCGACAGGAGATACGCGCACAACTCGCGCGAGAAGAGCGGGACTGGTGACCACCGCGACAGAGCCGATCCTCTACCGGGTGGCGGACGTCGTGCAGGTCCTGAACCTGAGCCGGACGGTCATCTACGACCTGATCCGCACGGGACGCCTTCGCACCGTCAGCGAGGGCCGTTCCCGTCGTATCCCTGCGGCCGCCATCACCGACTACGTAGCGCTGCTGGAGCGCGAAGCAAGGGGGAACCGGTGACCAAGCGCCGTAGTAGGGGAGACGGCGGTCTCCACTGGGACGAGAAGCGCCAACGCTGGATAGCAACGGCGAGCCTCGGCTTCGACCCGAGCGGCAAGCGCATCGTGAAGCGGGGGAGCGGCAAGAACAAGACGGAGGCCAAGAACAAGCTGAAAGAGGTCCTGCGGGACTTCGAGGACGGCTTGGCAATCGCACCCACCAACTACACGGTGGAGAACGCGGTCAACGACTGGCTGACGTATGGGCTCGCCGCCCGCGACGACCAGACCGTGACCACCTGCACGATCCTGTGCCGCACCCACGTGACCTCAGCCCTGGGCGCCCGCAAGCTTCGGGACCTCAGCGCCGAAGACGTGGACAGGTGGTTGGCGAACAAGGCCAAGACCCTAAGCACGCGTACTCTGCAGGGCCTCCACTCCTGCCTGAACCGGGCCGTCAAGCGCGCCATGGCCCGGGACAAGGTGAAGCGCAACGTGGTCGAGCTGTGCTCCGTCCCCACCGGACAGCCCGGCCGGCCGTCGAAGGCGCTGACCTTCGCTCAGGCCGAAGCGGTCCTGAAGGCAGTGAAGAAGACCTCCATGTACGCCTACATCGTGGTGTCCCTCCTCACCGGGGGGCGCACAGAGGAACTTCGGGCCCTGACCTGGGACCACGTGTTCCTCAAGGGCCAGCCCGACGTGAAGCCGCCGATCCCACCCCACATCGCCGTGTGGCGCTCGGTCCGGGCCACCGGGGACACCAAGACCCGGAAGTCTCGCCGGACGCTCGCGCTCCCTGCTCGCTGCGTCGAAGCGCTCTGGGACCACTGGGTGGATCAGGGTTGGGACCGCCTCGCCGCCGGCGACAGGTGGGAGGAGAACAACCTGGTCTTCCACTCCGCCGTGGGCACCGAGCTGGATCCCTCCCACGTCCGCCGGGCCTTCCGCACCGCCATCGCCAAGGCCGAGGGTGTGAACGCCGCCGAATGGACGCCCCGCGAGCTGCGCCACAGCTTCGTTTCCCTGCTCTCGGACAGCGGCGTGGCCTTGGAAGAGATCTCCCGACTGGTCGGCCACTCCAGCACGGCCGTCACGGAGGAGGTCTACAGGAAGCAGATCCGCCCAGTGATTCAGACCGGTGCCACGATCATGGATGACCTGTTCTCCGAAGGCTCTGAGGCTTAGTCACTCAGTTAGTCACGCACAACGACAGAGGGCCCACCGGATTTCTCCGATGGGCCCTCTGTACTGGGTCGGGGTGGCGGGATTTGAACCCACGGCCTCTTCGTCCCGAACGAAGCGCGCTACCAAGCTGCGCCACACCCCGGTCCTGCGGTTTGTTGCTCCGTCTCCTTCGCAACGAGTAGAACTCTACCGGACGCTCGCCGAGACACGAAATCCGGTTCTTGGCGGGCGTCCGGTGCAGGTCAGCGGGGGGCCGGGGTGAGGGTGAGGAGGGTGGCCTCGGGGGGGCAGGCGAAGCGGACGGGGGTGTAGCGGTTGGTGCCGCAGCCGGCGGAGACGTGGAGGTAGGAGCGGCGGCCGCCGGCCTGGTGGGTGGAGAGGCCCTTGACCCGTCGGGCGTCGAGGTCGCAGTTGGTGACCAGGGCGCCGTAGAAGGGGATGCAGAGCTGGCCGCCGTGGGTGTGGCCGGCCAGGATCAGCGGGTAGCGGTCGGCGGTGAAGGCGTCGAGGACGCGCAGGTAGGGGGCGTGGACGACGGCGAGGGAGAGGTCGGCGTCGGGGGAGGGGCCGCCGGCGACCTCGCTGTAGCGGTCGCGGCGGATGTGCGGGTCGTCGAGGCCGGTGAATTCGAGGTCGAGGCCGTCGATGGTGAGCCGGCCGCGGGTGTTGGTGAGGTCGAGCCAGCCGGCCGCGTCGAAGCCGTCGCGGAGCTTCTCCCACGGGTTGTGGACGGCGTCGGTGATGCCGCGGCGGCCGGTGCCGTCGGCGTTGTTGAGGCCGTGGGCGCCGCTGCGCATCGCCTGGAGGTAGCGGGCCGGGTTCTTGCGGGCCGGGCCGTAGTAGTCGTTGGAGCCGAAGACGTAGACGCCGGGGAAGTCCATGAGGGGCCCGAGCGCGTCCAGGGCGGCGGGGACGCCGAGGGGGTCGGAGAGGTTGTCGCCGGTGTTGACGACGAGGTCGGGGCGCAGGCCGGCGAGGCTCTGCAGCCAGCGCTGCTTCTTGCCCTGCCCGCTCACCATGTGGATGTCGGAGACCTGCAGTACCCGGATGGGCCGGGCGCCGTGGGGCAGGACGGGGACCTCGACCCGGCGGAGCCGGAAGGAACGGACCTCGTACCCGACGGAGTAGGCGAGGCAGGCGGCGCCGGCGGCGGCGAAGCCGAGGGGAACGGAGTACAGCGGTCGCATCGCTCCATGCTCTCAGACGGTGGATCAGCCGGTGAACGTCCGGTGGCCGTGCGCGGATGCGGGGCCACCGGCGGGTCGGCCACGTGCCGGCGGGTCCGCTGCGTGCCGGTGGCCCCGGTGTCTGCCGACGGGCCGGTTAATGGCAAGCGACCGAACGCCGCAGGTGGGAGACTCGGGGCCATGACGACGCTCAAGGCGAAGCTGCACGAGGACCTTACGGCCGCGATCAGGGACCGGGACGAGCTGCGCTCGTCCACCATCCGGCTCACGCTGGCCGCCGTCACCAGCGAGGAGGTGGCGGGTAAGGCGAAGCGTGAGCTGTCCGATGACGAGGTGCTGAAGGTGATCGGCCGCGAGGCGAAGAAGCGCCGGGAGGCGGCGGAGGCGTTCGACACCGCGGGCCGGGTGGAGCAGGCGGCCCGGGAGCGTTTGGAGGGCGAGGTGCTGGCGGGGTACCTGCCCAAGCAGCTCTCCGACGAGGAGCTGACCGCGATCGTGGCGGCCGCCGTCGCCGAGAGCGGGGCGGCCGGTCCGCAGGCGATGGGCGCCGTGATGAAGCTGGTGAAGCCGAAGGTGGACGGCCTGGCGGAGGGTGGCCGGGTGGCCGCCGCGGTGAGGGCGGCGCTGACGGGCTGAGCCCCGCTGCCAGACCCGAAGGCCCGAAGGGTGCCGGTGGCCGGGGCCCGAAGGTCCAGGGCCCGGATGGCACCGTCGGCCAAGCCCGAAGGGGCGCCCTCCGAGAGTGATCTCGGAGGGCGCCCCTTCGTCGTGTCGTGCCCGGGCCGGGGGCCGGTCAGCCGTTGTTGCCGCCGTGCTTGCCGCCGTTGCCGTTGCCACCGTTGCCGCCGTTGTTCCCACCGATGACGCCCGGCGGGAAGGTGAACCCGCCGCCGATCATCCCGCCGGCGTTGTTGCTGCCGCCGCCCGGGTTGCCGCCGCCGGGGTTCCCGCCCGGGTTGCCACCGGGGCTCCCCGCGGGGTTCCCGCCCTGGGGCGGCGGGTTGCCGCCGGGCTGCTGCTGGGCGTTGGGGTCGGCCGGCGGCGTGGCCCCGCCGCTCTGGTTGGCGTTGGGGTCGGTCTTGGGCGCCGGGTCCGGGATGTTGATGGTCTGGATCTGCTCCGGCGACGAGCCCTTGAGGGCCTGGTTCATCGCCAGCTGCCAGATCGGACCGGGGCCGTCGGCGCCGAACACCTCGTCGAAGTGCTTGCCGCCGATGTTGATGTTCTTCATCTTGACGCCGCCGGCCGGGCCGCCGAGCCAGACGGAGGTGGCCAGCGACGGGGTGTAGCCGCTGAACCAGGCGGCCTTCTTCTCGTCGGTGGTACCGGTCTTACCGGCGATCTGCCGGCCGTCGTCGAGCTTGAGCGCGGCCGCGGTGCCCTTCTCGGTCACGTTGAGCAGGACGGTGTTGAGGGCGTCCGCGGTCTGCTCGGAGAAGGCCTGGCTGCAGGTGGTCTGCGGGACCTTGACCTCCTTGCCGTCGACCGTGCTGATCTTGTTGATCGCGACCGGGGTGCAGTACTTGCCGCGGGCCGCGAAGGTCGCGTAGACGTTCGACATGGTCAGCGGGCTGAGCTCCAGGGTGCCGAGGACCATCGAGGGGACCTCCTGGAAGGCGTCGCCCTTGGCGGACTGGGTGATGCCCAGCTTGTTGGCCATCTGCTTCATCGCGCAGAGGCCGACCTGCTGCTCCATCTGCACGAAGTAGGTGTTGACCGAGAGGGCCATGGCCTGCTTGAGCTCGTACGGGCCGACCTCGCCGGTCGACTCGTTCTTCACCGTGGCCTTGGGCTTGTCGGTGTTCCTCCAGGTACCCGTGCAGGTGGTCATCTGCGGGTAGTCGATCTTGTTCTCGGAGGGGAACGGCTGGGTGGGCGACAGGCCCGACTCCAGGGCCGCCGCGGCGAGGATCGGCTTGAACGTCGAGCCGGTCTGGAAGCCGTTGCCGCCGCCCATCGCGGAGTCGACGTTGAGGTTGACGACGGTCTGGTTCTTGTTCGGGTCCAGGCCGTACGGGCGGGTCTGGGCCATGGCCAGGATCTTGCCGGTGCCGGGCTCCATCATGGTCGCGGCGGCCGAGACCGTGTCCGTCACGTTGACCTTCTTGGTGACGGCGTTCTGGGCGGCGGCCTGCTTGTCCGGGTCCAGCGTGGTGTAGATGTTCAGGCCGCCGGTGTCCCACAGCTTTTTGCGGTCGGCGACGCTCTTGCCGAACGCCGGGTCCTGCTTGACCACGTGGCGCACGTAGTCGCAGAAGAAGCCCATGCCGGCCTGGGCGGTGATGCAGCCGTTCTGCGGGTCCTTGAACTTCAGGCCCAGCGGGGCGGCCTTGGCCTCCTTGGCCTGGTCCGCGGTGATGTGCTTGTTCTCGAGCATCTTGTCGATCACGACGTTGCGGCGCTTGACCGTGTTGTCGGGGTAGCGCACCGGGTCGTAGGACGACGGGTTCTGCACCATGCCGGCCAGGGTGGCGGCCTCGGCGACGGTCAGGTCCTTGTTGCTCTTGCTGAAGTAGCGCTGGGAGGCGGCTTCGATGCCGTAGGCCTGGTGGCCGTAGAAGGTGATGTTGAGGTAGTTGGTGAGGATCTGGTCCTTCGACAGGTCCTCTTCCAGCTTGATCGCGACCTTGAGTTCCTGGATCTTGCGGCCCAGGGTCTTGCGCTGCGCCTCCAGCACCGCGGCCTGGTCGTCGCCGGCCTTCTCGACGTTGACGTTCTTCACGTACTGCTGGGTCAGCGTCGAGGCGCCCTGCGAGGTGGTGCCGCTCTCGGCGTTCTTGCCGATGGCGCGGAGCACGCCCTTGAGGTCGACGGCGCCGTGCTCGTAGAAGCGGGCGTCCTCGATGTCGACCTGGGCGTGCCGCATGAACGGTGACATCTGGTCGGCGGTGAGGACGGTGCGGTCGCGCTCGTACACCTTGGCGATCAGGCCGCCCTTGGCGTCGAAGATCTGCGTCGCCTGGGTGAGCGGCGGGGTCTTGAAGTCATCGGAGATGTTGGAGAAGCTCTCCGCCGTGTCCTTGGCGGTCAGCCCGATGGCGCCGACGGCGGGCAGGGCGAGGCCTGCCAGCAGGACTCCGGAGAGCACGCTGACGCCCAGGAACTTCACTCCGTGTCCCGCGATGTCGAGCGGCGACTCGCGGCGCTTATCGCGCGGAGCTCCGGTGTTGCCTGGGGGCTGGGATGCCTGGGGGCGCTTCGGTGCCATGAGGAGAACCCTACGTCCCGGAATCCCGCCCATAGGGGCAGGTGTTCCCCTACGCTTGTCACAAGCTTGCGACAGCTTCGGTGCGTCAACACCATTCACTCTTGTGAGTGCAGAGACTTGCCCGAATTGCCCGATATTAGAGGGTTTTTGAGGCGGCTGCGGCCTGCTGCACTCGTGTGAACGGTAGCGCTCTGTGATGACGCGCGTGGCGAGAGTTGCTGCGCCGCGATTGACAAGGCTTGCGACCTGCGATCACTCCAACGAGTGAGCTGACCGGTACCCATAGTCCAATCGGGTCATGCGAGATTGAGCCCGGAGGGGCTGTTGCTCGCTGTCGTTCTTCCGTAACGTCCTCAACTGGCAACGGTGAATATGCCGTTGCCGCCGTGGGGGAGCCTCGATACGGGAGAGGACGGCGCCGGGATGGGCTGGGTTGACGACTGGAGTGCGCAGGCCGCCTGCCGCACGAGTGATCCGGACGAGTTGTTCGTCCAGGGGGCGGCGCAGAATCGCGCCAAGGCGGTGTGCAGCGGTTGCCCCGTCCGCACGGAGTGCCTGGCGGACGCACTGGACAACCGGGTCGAGTTCGGAGTCTGGGGCGGGATGACGGAACGCGAGCGCCGGGCGCTGCTGCGCCGCCGCCCGACGGTCATCTCGTGGCGGAGGCTGCTGGAGACGGCCCGCACCGAGTACGAGGAGTCCCTCGCGACCGGCGTGATACTGACGGACTACGCCCAGGCGGGCTGAGCACGCCGGCGCGGTGCGGACCCGCGCCGTGGCAGACCGGTGCCGGGGGGCCATCGGGCTGAGGACATCGATGCCTGGCGCACTCGTGTCCGGCGCACCCGCGCCGAGGACGTTCACGCTGAGGACATCCGTGCTGAGGACATCCGCATCGAGGACATCCACATCGAGGGCGTTCGCGCCGGGCGCTCCGGTGCCGGGCGCCCGGGCCGGGCCGGTGCCTACGCGGTGCCGCTGAGCCGGTCCCCGATGGCGCGCAGCCCGTCCAGGTCGTGCACGTCGCCGGGCAGCGCGGCGACCTCCACGATCGGCACGTCCGGGTACACGGAGACGAAGCGGTCGCGGGTGCGGCGCTCCCGCCCCATGATCTGCATCCGTTCGGCGTGCAGCCTCAGCAGCCCGGCCGCGAGCAGTTCGGCCTCGGGCGAGGCGTGCTCCGAGCCGTTCTCCTCCAGTGCCTCGGCGGCCGCCAGCGCCCGTTCCGCGGTGAGCTGCGGCGCGCCCGAGCCGTGCACCCGGTTGAGCACCAGACCGGCCAGCGGCATCCGGTCCGCGGCGAGCCGGTCGACGAAGTACGCCGCCTCGCGCAGCGCGTCCCGCTCCGGCGCGGCCACCACCAGGAACGCCGTGCCCGGCGCCTTGAGCAGCTGGTACGTGCGGTCGGCGCGCTCGCGGAAGCCGCCGAACATGGAGTCCATCGCGCTGACGAAGGTCTGCACGTCGGTGAGCAGCTGGGCGCCGAAGATCTTGCCCAGGGTGCCGGTGATCAGGCCCATGCCGGCGTTGAGGAACCTCATCGCGCTGCGGCCGCCGACCTTGGCCGGGGCGGTCAGGATCCGGATCACCCGGCCGTCGAGGAAGGAGCCGAGCCGGTTGGGCGCGTCCAGGAAGTCCAGCGCAGAGCGGGACGGCGGGGTGTCGACGACGATCAGGTCCCATTCCTCGGCGTCGCGCAGCTGCCCGAGCTTCTCCATCGCCATGTACTCCTGCGTGCCCGCGAAGCCGGCCGACAGGGACTGGTAGAACGGGTTCTCCATGATCGCCTTGGCCCGTTCGGGCTCGGCGTGGGCGAGCACGACCTCGTCGAAGGTCCGCTTCATGTCGAGCATCATGGCCTGCAGCTCGCCGTCGCCGGTGACCCCCTTGACGACCCGGGGGGTGTTGTCCAGCTCGGTGAGGCCCATCGACTGGGCGAGCCGGCGGGCCGGGTCGATGGTCAGAACGACGACCTTGCGGCCGCGTTCGGCGGCCCGCAGGCCGATCGCCGCGGCGGTGGTGGTCTTGCCGACGCCGCCGGAGCCGCAGCAGACGATGATCCTGGTCCTCGGGTCGTCGATCAGCCTGTCGACGGCGAGCCGGCTGCCGGCGGCCCGGACACCGCTGCCGCCGTTGCCGACCCCGCCGCTGCTACCGCTGCCGTGGGCCCGGCCGGCCCCGCCGTTCCCGCCGGCTCCGCTGGTTCCGTTGGTGGTCACGCCGCCCCCTGCCGCTTCAGTTCGCCCGCCAGCCGGTACAGCCCGCCGAGGTCCACGCCCTCGCCCAGCAGTGGCAGTTCGTACGTGGGGAGCCGCAGTTGCTGGAGGTCGGCGCGCTGCTCGCGCTCCAGCTCGACCCGCTCGGCGTGCTCCCTGGCCTGTTCCAGCAACGGGTCGAGCAGCGGCTCCACCGCCGCCCGGACCGTCTCCGGCTTGCGCGAGCGCCCGCCGAGCCCGGCCTCGCCGAGGGCCAGGGCGACCTCCTCGCGGTGGTTCCCGTCCACCGCGGCCACCGCCGCGGCGTCCAGCACCGGCGGCCGGACCATGTTGACCATCACCCCGCCCACCGGGAGCCTGGCCTCGCGCAGTTCGGCGAAGCCGTCGACCGTCTCCTGCACCGGCATCTCCTCCAGCAGGGTGACCAGGTGCACCGCGGTCTCCGGCGATTTCAGCACCCGCATCACGGCCTGCGCCTGGGTGTGTATCGGCCCGATCCGGGCCAGCCCGGCGACCTCGGCGTTCACGTTCAGGAACCGGGTGAGCCGCCCGGTCGGCGGCGCGTCCATCACGACCGCGTCGTAGCGGCGGCGGCCGTCGGGGCCCTTGCGCCGGGCCGCCTCGCAGGCCTTGCCGGTGAGCAGGACGTCCCGTACGCCGGGCGCGATGGTGGTCGCGAAGTCGACGAAGCCGACCTTCTGCAGCGCCTTGCCGGCCCGGCCGAGCTTGTAGAACATCTCCAGGTACTCGAGCAGCGCCTGCTCGGGGTCGATGGCCAGCGCGAACACCTCGCCGCCGCCCCCGCCGCCCCCGTCGTCGGGGGGCAGGCCCAGTTGGGCGCGGGAGACCGCGGCGATCCGGCGCTCCTCGTACGGGAGGGCGGCGATGCCGAACAGTTCGGCGATGCCCTGGCGCCCCTCGACCTCGATCAGCAGCACCCGGCCGCCGTCGGCGGCGAGCGCCAGCGCCAGCGCGGCGGCCAGCGTGGTCTTCCCGGTGCCGCCCTTGCCGCTGACCACGTGCAGCCGGACGCCCTCCCAGTCGGGGTCGCGCCGGGCCGCCTGGCCGGGGGTGCGTGCCACGCTCCGTCTCCGTCCGTCTCGTGGGCCGGGGCCGCTCCGTCGGCCGGCCCGAACTACCGGTGCCCTCTCGCGAGGGTAACCAGGGAGCGCGCCGGATGCCCGGAGCACCAGGGGGGCCGGGCCTGAATCATGCCCCCTTTGTGGGCCACCTCACACGCCGGTCCGTGGGCGGCGCCGATCGCGGTGGCCGCTCGTCTAGAGTCTGGCCATGACCAAGTGGGAATACATGACGGCGCCTCTGCTCGTGCACGCCACCAAGCAGATCCTGGACAACTTCGGCTCGGACGGCTGGGAGCTCGTCCAGGTCGTGCCGGGCCCGAACCCGGAGCAGCTGGTGGCCTACTTCAAGCGGGAGAAGAACGCATGAGCAAGGTCGAGGCCAAGCTCGCCGACCTGGGGCTGACCCTGCCGCCGGTGGCCGCTCCGGTCGCCGCGTACGTGCCGGCCCTGCGCTCGGGCGAGTTCGTGTTCACCTCCGGCCAGCTGCCGGTCGTCGGCGGCAAGCTGCCGAGCACCGGCAAGGTCGGCGCCGAGGTCTCCCCGGAGGAGGCCAAGGAGCTCGCGCAGACCTGCGCGCTGAACGCGCTGGCCGCGATCAAGTCGGTGATCGGTGACCTGGACCAGATCGAGCGGGTCGTGAAGGTGGTCGGCTTCGTCGCCTCCGCCCCCGACTTCACCGGTCAGCCGGGCGTGATCAACGGTGCCAGCGAGCTGCTCGGCAAGGTGCTGGGCGAGGCCGGGGTGCACGCCCGCAGTGCGGTCGGCGTCGCGGTGCTGCCGCTGGACGCCCCGGTCGAGGTCGAGCTCCAGGTGCGCGTCAAGAACAGCTGAGTGTGATCGCGAAAGGCGGGGTTGGGCCTGTCCAACCCCGCCTTCGTACGCTTAGCATCCGGGCATGGACCATCGAGCGACGACGCTCCCGATGCCGCCCGGTTGGCCCGCCCGGATCCGGGCGGTCGACTCCGGCGTGCTGACCCCGCCGGTGCCCAGGCTCGCCGCGACGGTCGTGCTGCTGCGCGACGCGGCCGCCGGGCCGCAGGCGTACCTGCTGCGCCGGCGCACCTCGATGGCCTTCGCGGCCGGCATGTACGCCTACCCGGGCGGCGGGGTGGATCCGCGCGACGCCGAGGTGGAGACGGGCTGGGCCGGACCGGCGCCCGAGGAGTGGGCGCGGCGGCTCGGGGTGGACGCCCGGACGGCGCGGGCGGTGGTCTGCGCGGCCGTCCGCGAGACCTTCGAGGAGGCCGGCGTCCTGCTGGCCGGCCCGGACGCGGACAGCGTCGCCGCGCCGCGCGACTGGAGCGCCGAGCGGGCGGCGCTGGAGGCGCACGAGCTTTCCTTCGCCGAGTTCCTCCGCGACCACGCCCTGGTGCTGCGCAGCGACCTGCTGGGCGGCTGGGCCCGCTGGGTCACCCCGGAGTTCGAGGAGCGCCGCTACGACACCTGGTTCTTCGTCGCGGCGCTGCCGGCCGGGCAGAGCGCGGCCCTGGAGGTCGGCGAGGCCGACCGGGTGGCCTGGCTGACGCCCGCCGAGGCCGTTCTCGGTTACCAGGAGGGCCGGTTCGGGATGCTGCCGCCGACCGTGACGGTGCTGCGCGAGCTGGCGCCGGTGCGCACCGCCGCGGAGGCGCTGGACGCGGCCGTCGGGCGGTCGCTGGAGCCGGTGCTGGGCCGGGCCGAGGTCCGGGGCGACCGGATGACGGTCCGCTGGCCCGGGTACGACGAACTGACCATCGACGGGGACTTCCCCGAGGACGCCTGACCGCACCGGCCCCGCCCTCGTCGGCGCTGTCGCCGACGACGCCGCCGAACAGACTCGAAACAGAGAACAGAGAGGACCGACGCCCGATGACCCACAACGCCGTGGCTCGCCGGACGGCACCCGAGCTGCCCGCCCGCCGCCTGATCCCCCGTACCCCGGCCTGCGAGAGTCAGGTCCCGTTCGTCGAGACGGCCCAGCGGCCGCTCGTCCGGGCCCTGCCGCTCAGGGCCCTGCACCGGCCCCGCGGGGACAACCGGTGAGCGGGCTCCTGCCGGGCGACCCGGCCGCCACCATCGACGGCGAGGCCACGCCCCGGGCGCTGTGCGTGCTGGCGCCGAACCCGTCGCCGATGACGCTGGACGGCACCAACACCTGGCTGCTCTCCGAGCCCGGCTCGGACCTCGCCGTGGTGGTCGACCCCGGCCCGCTGCACGAGGGCCACCTGCGCCGAGTGGTCGACCTCGCGGAACAGCGGGGCAAACGCATCGCGCTGACCCTGCTCACCCACGGCCACGCCGACCACTCCGAGGGCGCGGCCCGCTTCGCCGAACTCACCGGCACCGAGGTGCGCGCCCTGGACCCGGCGCACCGGCTGGGTTCCGAGGGCCTGGTCAACGGCCAGCGGCTGGACGTCGGCGGCCTCGACCTGCGGGTGGTCGCCACCCCCGGCCACACCTCGGACTCGCTGACCTTCCACTTGCCCGCCGACGGCGCGATCCTCACCGGCGACACCGTCCTCGGCCGCGGCACCACGATGGTCGCCCACCCCGACGGCCGGCTCGGCGACTACCTGGACTCGCTGCGCCACCTGCACACGATGGCCTCCGCGCACGGCGTGCGGACGGTGCTGCCCGGCCACGGTCCGGCGCTCGCGGACGCGCTCGGCGCCGTCGACTACTACCTCGCCCACCGGGCCAACCGGCTCGCCCAGGTGGAGACCGCGGTCGAGGCCGGCTGCCGGACCGCGGACGAGGTGGTGGCCCGGGTCTACGCCGACGTCGACCGGGCGCTCTGGCCGGCCGCCGAGCTCTCGGTCCGGGCGCAGCTGGAGTACCTGGAGGAGCACGGGCTGATCCCGGGCCTCGACTGATCCCGTCGCGCGCGGGGCGGGCAACGGAACGCCGAAGGGCCCGTCCGCGCGGACGGGCCCTTCGGCGGTTACGGCGTGAAGACGTGAGCGCGCCGAGGTCAGCGCGAGCGGCGCGACAGCCGCTCGACGTCCATCAGCACCACCGCGCGCGCCTCCAGCTTCAGCCAGCCGCGGCCGGCGAAGTCGGCGAGCGCCTTGTTGACCGTCTCGCGGGAGGCGCCGACCAACTGGGCCAGCTCCTCCTGGGTGAGGTCGTGGGCGACGTGGATGCCCTCCTCGGACTGCACGCCGAAGCGGCGGGAGAGGTCCAGCAGGGCCTTGGCGACGCGGCCGGGCACGTCGGAGAAGACCAGGTCGGACATCACGTCGTTGGTCCGGCGCAGGCGGCGGGCGATGGCCCGCAGCAGCGCGATGGAGACCTCGGGGCGGGCGTGCAGCCAGGGCTGCAGGTCGCCGTGGCCCAGGCCGAGCAGCTTGACCTCGGTCAGCGCGCTGGCGGTCGCGGTGCGCGGGCCCGGGTCGAACAGCGACAGCTCGCCGATCATCTCGCTGGGGCCGAGGACGGCGAGCATGTTCTCGCGTCCGTCCGGCGAGGCGCGGTGCAGCTTGACCTTGCCCTCGGCGACGACGTACAGCCGGTCGCCCGGGTCGCCCTCGTGGAACAGCGACTCACCACGGGCGAGGGTCACCTCGGTCATGGAAGCGCGCAGCTCGCCGGCCTGTTCGTCGTCGAGTGCCGCGAAGAGTGCGGCGCGCCGCAGAACGTCGTCCACGTGCTTCCTCCTTCTCGGCCGTTCGGCGGGTGGGCCGTCCGGCGCAAGTTCCGTACCGTGCTCTGCATCACCAAGCATGGCGCATGTCGCTCCGATCATATGAGGAGGGGGTGTGCCGAGGTGTGCCGTGCGGGGCCATTCGTACCGGCGGGTCACCGGGTGGGGCGTCGCGGGGGCGGCGCCTGGTCGAACGCCTGCTCGTGCGGTTCGAACAACGAATCGCCCACCGCCGTACGGGCGTAGAGGACGCTGTGGCCGGCCCGGTGGGCGCTGGTCGGACCCGCCGCGCGCAGGGCGGTCAGGTGCTGCGATACGCCGGCGGCGGACAAACCGGTGCGGCGGGTCGGCCAGGGCCGAGGCCTCGCCGGGGCGGGCGCTCGGCCCGTTCAGCCGGACCGGGCCGGGTTCAGCCGGTGAAGCCCAGCTCGCCGAGGGTCTTCTCGATCCGGGTGCGGTGCGCCGCCTCCCAGTCGTCCAGCGTCTCGGCGGCCTCCTTGGCCAGCTTGGCGCGGGCCGCCGCCAGGGCCTCGGCGCGCCGGTCGGCGGGCACCACCACGACCCCCTCCTCGTCGGCCACCACGACGTCACCGGCCGCCACCGGCACGCCGCCGCAATGCACCCGGGCGCCGTGCGTGCCGAGCTCCCGCTTGGCCCCCGGGATCGGGATCACGCCGCGGGCGAAGACCGGGAAGCCCAGCTCCCGTACCTCGCCCAGATCCCGGATCAGGCCGTCGGCGACGAACGCCGCGACGCCCCGGCGCTGCGCGACGGCGCACACGTTGCCGCCGGCCAGCGCGTAGTCCAGGTCGCCCGACTCGACGACGATCACGGCGCCCGGCTCGGCCCGGTAGATCGCCGCGTGCAGCATCAGGTTGTCGCCGGGCGGGCACTGCACGGTGAACGCCGGGCCGGCCACCCGCGGCGCCCCCGCCCACAGCGGACGGATGCCGATGTCCATGACCTGGGCGCGCCCGAGCACGTCGGCCAGGGTGGTGGTGGGGATGTCCTTGAAGTCCTGGTCCATGCGTCCTCGTTCTTCGGTGGGCAGGCGGCGGCTGACCCGGGGCCGGCCGCCGCCGGTCACGCTAACCCGCGACGGTTCGGGCGAGGAAGGCCCTTCGGCCGGAGAACTCCACGGCTCGGGCGGGAGGGTCGGGCGGGGGTTCAGACGCGGAAGGCCGCGACGTAGCGGCGGGGGTCGCGGCGGAGGTCGGTGTCCCAGCGGGCCGTGGTCTGTTCGGCGAAGGTCTGCCCGGTGCGCAGCACTTCGTCGAGCGGGTCGAGGTAGTCGAGCACCTTCGGCTGTTCCAGGCCGGCGCGGACCCGGGCCCGCAGGCCTGCCCGGGCGAGCCGGACGAGTTCCGCCGCGAGTTCGCGGACCCGGTCGCCGCCGAGCATGGTGTCCAGGCCGTCGGCGGGGAGCCTGGCCTTCGCCGCGCGGTGCTCCGCCACGCCGTGGTGGCGCAGCAGTTCCCAGGCCGCCGTCCGCGAGGGCGGGTGGTAGGCGAGCCCCGCCCACAGCGCCGGTACGGCCGGGATGTGCCGGTACGGCGGGCCGTCCCCGGCCCGCAGTTCCAGGGTCCGGCGGACCCTGACGTCCGTCCAGATCTGCGACATGTGGGAGACCCAGTGGTCGAAGGTCGGCATGGTGCCGTCGTCGAAGCCCTGCCGCAGGATCTCGGCGAACGGCCGGTCGGGGGCGGGCCGGTACCGTCCGTCCGGGCCGCGGTAGTAGATCATCGGGATCCCCAGCGCCCAGTCGATGACGTCGTCGGCGTTCACGTCGGGCCGCAGCGCGGGCGGCAGGACGCCGCAGCGGCGCGGGTCCATCCGCAGCCAGTTCTGCGACCTGTGCGAGAGCAGCCCGTTCGACCGGCCGCCCTGCAGCGGCGAGTTGACGAGCAGTGCGGCGACCACCGGGGACGCGGCGGTCAGCATCCGCAGCTTCTGGGTGAAGTCCTCGTCGGACAGGTAGTCCAGGTGCACCTGGGTGGACAGCGACATCGACATGATCTTCGGGGCCCCGCTGCCGGCCTCGCCGATCCGGTCGAAGAAGTCGCGCATGACGGCACCGCGGAGCATCGGCACCCAGGAGACGGTGTCGAGCCGGTCGAAGGGGAGGTTGCCGCCGGGCAGGAGGGCCAGACCGAAGCGCCCGACGAGTTCCGCGAGGCGTTCCATCGTGGCCCGCATGTCGTCCACGGCCGTGGCCAGGCCGGCGGCCGGGACGGAGGAGTACTCGACCTGGCCGCCGTGTTCGAGCGTGATCTGGGCGGTGTCCGCCAGGTCCACGCCGGTCAGCCGGCCGTTGTCGCGCCGGTCCGTGCCGCCCCATTCGGCGAGGACGGCCTCCAGGACGGCCCGGACGCCGTTCTTCCCCTCGTAGGGGGCGGCCCGCCCGGTCTCCGGGTCGACGATGCCGTTCTCGATCTCCAGCCCGATCCGCTCGGTCGCGGCCGCGGCCGGGGCGAGCAGCGGTCCGAGGTCGTCGCGGTGCAGCGTCGCTCCCGTCGCCGGGCCGCCGCTCTGCTCGCCGGTTCGGCGCCGGGGCGCCGGTGCCGCGCTCACCCGGTCCGCAGCCGCGCGGTGTCGTCGGCGTGCTGCCCCCGGTCGATCACCTGGCCCACTACGGCCAGGGCCGACTGGGCGGCGCCCTGCATCCAGGCGTGCGCTCCGGACAGGTGCTCTCCGGCGAAGAAGATCCTCGGGTCGTCGGTCGGGTGCGGGGCGCCGAGCCCGGTCAGGTACCGGGTGTGCTCGCCGGGCGCGAGGTGGGCGAAGGCGCCGCCGCCCATGCCGACCTGGTCGTCCCAGTTCCAGTGCACGATGTCGTCCGCGTCGCGGAGGATGCCGGGGTGCAGCCGTTCCAGGCATTTCAGGACCAGCAGGTCGCGGTCGGCCGGCGGCAGGGTGGTGAAGCGGCGGGCGTTGGCCCCCCACAGGTAGGCGCCGACGAGCACCGCGGGCTCGTGGGAGCGCTGCGGGTCCCGGGCGGCCCAGCGCCGCCTGCCGACGGTGCTCCCGTTGGTCCGGCCGTCGACGGGCCGGGCGTTGTCCGACGGGTACCAGCACTGCTGGATCGGCATGTCGGTGAAGCTGCCGCCGCCGAAGATCCGGTCGTCCAGTTCCCAGCCGCGCCGTTTGGTGTGCACGAGCGTCTTCGTGCTGCTGGCGTAGCTGATGCCGCGGATCGCGTGGCGCTGGTGGTGGGGGAGGCCGGGCCGGAAGCTGATCTGGTCGAGGGCGGGGACGGGGACGCAGCAGACGACGAAGTCGACGTCCTCGGTGATCGTGCCGCCGAGGCGCCGCCCGTGCACCCGGACGCCCTGGCGGGTCAGCGAGAGTTCGTCGATCTGGGTGGACAGCTGGAGGGTCCTCGGCCGCAGCCGGCGTACGAACGCGTGCACCAGGCGGTCGGTGCCGTCGACCAGTTCGACCTGGCCCGCGTGGAACAGGCCGAAGTAGTCGACGAGGACCTCCAGCAGGGAGGACTGCTCGTAGTGGACCAGGCCGCTGGCGTGGCCGAGGAGGTCCCAGGCGTCCTGCGACAGGTGCTCGTGGACGTACTGCCACAGCGACACCGAGACGAGCCGGTCGAGCGCCGGGTCGTCCCAGTGGCCGTCCAGCACTCGCCGGCGCTGGTCGGGGGTGAGCGTCTCCCAGGCGGCCGTCAGCAGCCGGTCCAGGATCCGCCGCGGGTCCTGCTTCTCGGCGGCGCGCAGCGCGAACGCCGGGTGCAGCGCGTGCACCTCCTGGACGCGGGCGCGGTGGCCGCGCAGGTGGTAGTAGGCGTCCGGGTTGAAGTTGACGAACGGCCTGGTCCGCAGGCCGAACTGGGACACGTAGTGGAGGACGCAGTGGTGGTTCCCGGGGATGCGCATGGCGCCCAGGTCGGCGTGCGTGCCGTCCCAGAAGCGGTGCGTGCGCACCCGTCCGCCGGGTTGGTTCGACCGCTCGTACAGGACGATGCCGAAGCCCCGGCGCTGGAGCTCGTAGGCGGCGACGAGGCCCGCCACCCCGGCCCCGATCACCGCGACCCGCCCGGTGGCGCCGGTCACCGGGCGCAGCAGGCTGCTGGGAAAGGCGAAGCTCTCGTCGAACATGGGCACCTCGCGTCGTCGTAGCCCTCAGACTGGGGCAGCCCGTCGTCGCGAGCCACCAGACGGCGCCCATCCGAACGTCAGTCCGCGGCTGCCGCGGGCTCCGGTGATCCGCTGCCCGCCGTGGGCCGTTCGGCGTAGCCTTCGTGCATGGCAGAGAGCAAGGTCCGGGCGGCGGCGGCACCGAAGGCGAAGGCCGTGCCGGGGGTGAAGCCGGGGAAGCCGGAGTCGCACCTGGCGATGGTGCGGCGGGCGCGGCGGATCAACCGCGAGTTGACGGAGCTGTACCCGTACGCGCATCCGGAGCTGGACTTCGAGAACCCGTTCCAGCTGCTGGTGGCGACCGTGCTGTCGGCGCAGACGACGGACTTGCGGGTGAACCAGACGACGCCGGCGCTGTTCGCGAAGTACCCGACGCCGGAGGACATGGCGGCGGCGAACCCGGAGGAGCTGGAGGAGGTCATCCGCCCGACCGGGTTCTTCCGGAACAAGGCGAAGTCGCTGATCGGCCTCTCGATCGCCCTGCGCGACGACTTCGGCGGCGAGGTCCCGGGCCGCCTGGACGACCTGGTGACGCTGCCGGGCGTGGGCCGCAAGACCGCCAACGTGGTCCTCGGCAACGCCTTCGGGGTGCCCGGGATCACCGTGGACACGCATTTCGGGCGGCTGGCCCGGCGGTTCGGCTGGACCGCCGAGGAGGACCCGGTGAAGGTCGAGGCGGCCGTCGCCGAGATCTTCCCGAAGTCGGAGTGGACGATGCTGTCGCACCGGGTGGTCTTCCACGGCCGCCGGATCTGCCACTCCCGCAAGCCCGCCTGCGGCGCCTGCCCGGTCGCGCCGCTCTGCCCGTCGTACGGGGAGGGCGAGACCGACCCGGAGAAGGCGCGCAAGCTGCTCAAGTACGAGCTGGGCGGGCAGCCCGGGCAGCGGCTGAGGCCGCCGGGGGACTTCCCCGGGGAGGCCGCCGCCCGGGCCGACGCCGCCGGGCACCAGGGGCGGATCGCGGACCTGGCGGTGGGCGAGTGACCCGCGAGGCACGGCGGGCGCCGGAGCCGTCGGCGGTGCGAGTGGTCGAGGGGGACGGCCTGCCGGCCTGGCTGGAGCCGGTGCGGGAGGCGGCCGAGCGGGTGCTGCCGGAGCAGCTGAGCCGCTTCCTGCCGCCTGTGGAGGGCGGCCGGGCGGCGGCGGTGCTGATGCTGTTCGGCGAGGGCCCGGACGGGCCGGACCTGCTGCTGATCGAGCGGGCCCGCTCGCTGCGCTCGCACGCCGGGCAGCCGTCCTTCCCGGGCGGCGCGCTGGATCCGGAGGACGGTGACCCGGACGGCCCGGGCCCGGTCGCGGCGGCGCTGCGCGAGGCCTGGGAGGAGACCGGGCTGGACCCGGCCGGGGTGCAGGTGTTCGCGGTGCTGCCGGCGCTGTACATCCCGGTCAGCCGGTTCGTGGTGACCCCGGTGCTGGGCTGGTGGCGCGAGGAGTCGCCGGTGCGGCCGGTGGACCAGGGGGAGACCGGCGCGGTGTTCCGGGTGCCGGTCGCCGATCTGGCCGACCCGGCGAACCGGGTGCGGCTGCGCCACCCGTCCGGGCACGTGGGGCCGGCCTTCGCGGTGGCCGGGCGGCTGGTCTGGGGGTTCACGGCCGGGGTGATCGACCGTGTGCTGCACCACGGCGGGCTGGAGCTGCCCTGGGACCCGTCCCGGATCGTCGACCTCTCGGACGAGGCGCTGGCCCTGGTGCAGGGCGATCTCGACCACTCCCGGGCGCTGCCGGGCGGCGACGCCGGTCCCACGTGAGGGGCCGTCTGCGCGGCCGGGCCGCGGGCCGTGGGAGGGTGTCCGGGTGAACGTCCTGGATGTGCTGCTGATCGCCGCTGCCGTGGCATTCGCCGTGTCGGGCTACCGGCAGGGCTTCGTGGTGGGTGTCCTGTCCCTGGTCGGCTTCCTGGGCGGCGGCCTGCTGGCCGTCCAGCTGCTGCCGCTGCTGCTCGACCACCTCAGCCCGGGCACCACGGCCTCGGTGGTGGCCGTGGTGGTGGTGATCGTGTGCGCCGCGATCGGCCAGGCGGTGACCGCGCACTTCGGCTGGAAGCTCCGGGGCCACATCGGCCGCCGTCCGGCGCGGGTGCTGGACGCGACCGGCGGCGCGGCCGTGAACGTGGTCTCGATGCTGCTGGTGGCCTGGCTGATCGGCTCGGCGCTGGCCGGGGCGTCGCTGCCGACGGTGTCCAAGCAGGTCCGCTCCTCGGCGATCCTCGGCGGCGTGCAGAACGCGCTGCCCGACGACGCGCCGAACTGGTTCTCGGACTTCTCCAAGGTGCTGGCCCGCAACGGCTTCCCGCAGGTCTTCAACCCCTTCGAGCACGAGCCGATCACCCAGGTCGACACCCCCGACCCGGCGCTGGCCGGCAGCCCGGCGGTGGCGCGGGCCAAGCAGAGCCTGGTCAAGGTGGTCGGCACCGCCACCTCCTGCAGCAAGACCCTGGAGGGCAGCGGTTTCGTCTTCGCCCCGCACCGGGTGATGACCAACGCCCACGTGGTCGGCGGGGTCGACGAGCCGACCGTGCAGATCGGCGGGGTCGGTCAGCTGTACGACGCGACGGTGGTCCGCTACGACTGGCAGCGCGACATCGCCGTCCTGGACGTCCCCAAGCTGAACGCGCCCCCGCTGGCGTTCGCGGGCGAGGCGAAGACCAACGACAGCGCGATCGTGGCGGGTTTCCCGGAGAACGGCGCCTTCAACGTCCAGCCGGCCCGTATCCGCGGCCGGATCCAGGCCAACGGCCCGGACATCTACCACCGCGGCCAGGTGGTCCGCGACGTCTACTCGGTCCGCTCGCTGGTCCGCCAGGGCAACAGCGGCGGCCCGCTGCTCACCCCGGACGGCCAGGTCTACGGCGTGGTGTTCGCCAAGTCGCTGGACAGCGCCGACACCGGGTACGTGCTGACCGCGGCCGAGGTGCGGGAGGACGCGGAGAGGGGCAGCACCGCGAGCACCCCGGTGGACACCCAGGGCTGCGCGCTCTGACCGGGCCGCGGGGCGGTCCGACGCGCCGGGTCCGACGATCCGATATCCGTCACACCGTCAGTCCGCCCTGGTAGCCTCTGCCGCGCTCACCCGTTCGGCTCAACCGGGCGCCGTCCCGGAGTGAGTCTTACGGGAGGTCGTGGTAGTCCGATGATGGGTCACTCGCACGCGGTCAGTGGGGCGATGCTGTACGCCGCCTCCGCGCCGTTCCTGCCCCCGCTGCTGCTGCACACCACGCTGCAGCCGGCGGACATACTGATGGGCACGGTGCTGTGCGCGGGGGCGGCCCTGCTGCCGGACCTCGACCACCACGACGGCTCGATCGCCAACTTCCTGGGGCCGATCTCCAAGGCGCTCTGCCGCTTCGTGGCCTGGGCCTCCGGCGGGCACCGGCACGCCACCCACTCGCTGCTGTTCGTCGCGCTGATGGGCGCCGGCACCTGGGCGGGCGTCACCTACCTGGGCCGCAACTTCACCCTGGTGCTGACGTTCTTCCTGATCGCGCTCGCGATCCGGGCGCTGCGGCTCTGCCCGCCGGGGGACGGCCCGGAGAGCTGGATCACCGTCATCGGGCTGTCCGCGCTCGGCACCTTCGGGATGAACACCTGGATGCCGAACTCGCCGGGCTGGCTGCCGTACGCGGTGGCGCTGGGCACCCTGGCGCACCTGCTGGGCGACTGCCTGACCAAGAAGGGCGCGCCGCTGCTCTGGCCGCACAAGGAGCGCTACGAGGTGGTGCTGATCAAGCGCAGCGGCAACAACGTCGAGACCAAGGTGCTGGTGCCGATCATGTCGGTGGCGACCTTCGTCCTGCTCTGGTTCACCGCGGTGTCGCCGACGCTCGTGAACTGACCGGCGGGACTGGCCGGCCAGCCGACCCGACCGGCGGGACCGACCGGCCGAACCGATCGGCCGGCCGGAACCGGTCCGCCGGACCGGCCGGACGACGCGGCGCGAGGCCTCAGGTCTCGCGCCGCAGTCGTGCGCCGACCCAGCGGGCGCGCCGGCCGAGGATGCGGGGGATGCCGAGCTGCCGCTGCGCCGGGCGTGGACGGCGGTCGGGGCCGTCGTAGCCGAGGTCGTCCGCCCAGTCGGGGCGGTGGGCGGAGCGCTGGGAGCTGTTGTGGCGTCGGGCGCGCGGGGCGCCGCCGCGATCGGGCATCCAGGTCATACCGGAATGGATGCCCCTGGGCCGGTGGGGGTAACCGCCGGGCGCGCGTCGAAATTGGCCTATGCGGTTGTCATATGTGCGTCAGATCAAGGGAGTTGGGGCCAAGGGCCCTTCCCTCCCGGCCCCTTCGCCGCTCCTGCATCATCACTCCTTGTGACGGCCGACCCAGTCCAGCAGCTCCGCGGTGAACTGCTCCGGGGCCTCCTCGTGCGGGAAGTGCCCGACCCCCGGCATCAGCCGCCAGCGGTACGGCGCCGCCACGTACTCGCCGCCGCCCAGCGCGGTGTGCGACAGCAGCACCGGGTCCGCCGCGCCCTGGACGTGCAGGGTCGGCGCCGTGATCGGCTTCTTCATCCGCCGGGCGAACTGGATGCCGTCCGGGCGCGCCATCGAGCGCAGCAGCCAGCGGTACGGCTCGATCGAGCAGTGCGCCGTGCTGGGGATCTGGATGGCCTGCCGGTACGCGTGCACCGCCTCCTCGTCCAGCCGGTTCGGACCGGCCCAGGCGTCCAGGTAGCGGCCGACCAGCGCGGCGTCGTCGGCCACCAGACGGCGTTCCGGTATCCACGGCCGCTGGAAGCCCAGCACGTGTTCGAAGGCGGCCGCCTGGCGGCGGTCGGTCAGCAGGGCCCGGCGCAGGTCCCGGGGGTGCGCGGCGGAGACCACGGTGAGGCTCTGGATCACCGACGGGCGCATCACCGCCGCCACCCAGGCCAGCGTGCCGCCGGCGGCGTGCCCGACCAGGTGCGCCCGGCGCTCGCCGAGCGAGCGGATCACCCCGGTGATGTCCAGGGCGAGGTTGCCCGGGTCGTACCCGCGCGGGGTGCGGTCGCTGCCGCCGACACCCCGCAGGTCGAGCGCCACCGCCCGGTAGCCGGCCTCGGCGAGCGCGGTCAGCTGGTGGCGCCAGGCCCACCAGTACTCGGGCCAGCCGTGCACCAGCAGCACCAGCGGGCCCGAGCCCAGCTCGGCGATGTGGAACCGGGCGCCGTTGGCCGCGAGGTCGCGGTGCGTCCACGGGCCGCTCTGCCGGACGCTCCAGGCCTCGGCGCCGCCGTCGGGGGTGGTGCCGGGGGCCTCATCGGCGGGCTCCCCCCCGGGTGCCAGGTCGGGTCCGGAGTCGGCGGACGGCTGCGCGGATACGGGCTTCTGGTCAAGCGGCATACCGAGAGCGTGTCACATCCGTGCGCCGGACGGCGCCCGGCACTCGCTCCCGGCGGGTCCGGGCGGGCGGCGTGCACCGCCACCGGACGGACGGTTACGGGATGCGGCCCAGGGCCCGGTCGATCTCCTCCTTGGTGGCCGGACGCGGCCGGGCGTTCTTCAGCACGTCGGCGGTCTTCTGGGCGCCCTCGATGGTGCGGTGCGGCTTCTCGATCCGCTTGAACGAGCGCCAGGCCATCAGCCCGAGCAGCACCGCGAGCAGCAGGTAGGCGCCGGCCACGATGAGGAACGACCAGCCGAGCGACAGGCCCAGCGCGTGGATGCCGAAGGCCGCCGCGGCGCTCAGCATCGGGACGGCGGCCAGCGCCACCACGGCGGCGACGCCCAGCGAGACGCCCCCGGAGACGCCGCGCTTGACGTCCGCCCGGATCTCGGCCTTGGCGAGCGCGATCTCGTCGTGGACGAGTGCGGACAGGTCGGCGGTGGCCGCCGCGAACAGCTGCCCCACCGAACGCTCGCCCTCGTAGGGCGCCCGGCCGTTGCTGGACGGGTCTGCGGCTCCTGCGGGCATCAGCGGTTCTCCTCTGCGGCTGTGCGGCGTGACGCCGCCGCGTGGTGCGGTTCGGGGGGCCGGAGGGGCCCGGAGGCGTCAGTGGACTGTCGACAGCTCAGAATCATGCCCCTACCGGTCAGTCGCACACCACTCCGGGGCCCCGCCGGGGGGACGTGTCCGGGCTCTGCCGGGCCGCCGGCGGGCCTCAGCGGGGCTTCTCCGGCCCCTCGCCGTCGGGTCGCGGGGCGAGCCCGGCGGCCCGGGCCCGCCAGGCCGGGTCGTCCTCCTGGTAGACGTCCGGGACGCCGTCGCCGTCCACGTCCCGGTCCTCCTCCTCGCACAGCTCGCGGTAGTGCCGGTTGCGGAGCTTGAGCAGCACGGTGGCCACCGTCGCGCAGAGCAGCGAGCCGACCAGGACGGCCGTCTTGGAGAGGTCGGCGAGGGCCAGGTCGTCGCGGAACGCCAGTTCGCTGATCAGCAGCGAGACGGTGAAGCCGATGCCCGCGAGCACCGAGACCGCGAACATGTCGGCCCACCTGAGCTTCGGGTTCAGCTCGGCCCGGGTGAACCGGGCGGCCAGCCAGGTGCCGCCGAATATGCCCACCGTCTTGCCGACCAGCAGGCCGATGACGATGCCGAGCGGCGTGGCCTGGGTGAACACCTCGCGCAGCGACGGGCCGGAGATCGTCACCCCGGCGGCGAACAGTGCGAACACCGGGACGGCCAGGCCGGCCGAGAGCGGGCGGACCAGGTGCTCGATGTGCTCGCCGGGGGAGTGCTGCTCGTCGCCCTCCCGGTGGCAGCGCAGCATCAGGCCCATCGCGACGCCCGCGACCGTGGCGTGGATGCCGCTCTCGTGCATCAGCGCCCAGTTCACGACGGCCAGCGGCACGAACAGGTACCAGCCGTGCACTCCGCGCCGGTGCAGGAACCAGAACAGCACCAGGCCGGCGAAGGCCAGGCCGAGCGCCCAGAACCTGATACCGGAGCTGTAGAAGACCGCGATGATCAGGATCGCGATCAGGTCGTCCACCACGGCGAGGGTGAGCAGGAAGGCGCGCAGGGCGGACGGCAGGTGGCTGCCGACCACGGCCAGCACGCCGAGCGCGAAGGCGATGTCGGTGGCGGTCGGGATGGCCCAACCGCTGGGGTGACCGCCGCTGCCCGAGTTGACGAGCGCGAACAGGATCGCCGGCAGCGCGACGCCGCAGACGGCGGCCACCACCGGGAGCAGCGCGGCGCTCGGGGTGCGCAGCTCGCCCGCGACGAACTCGCGCTTGAGCTCGATCCCGGCCACGAAGAAGAAGATCGTCAGCAGGCCGTCCTTGGCCCAGTTGCCGAGGGTGAGGTCGAGGTGCAGCGGGGCGGAGGGCCCGACGGTGTAGTCGAGGACGCTCTCGTAGGCGTGCGGCCAGACGTTGGCCCAGACCAGCGCGGCCACGGCGGCGAGCAGCAACAGCACGCCGCCGACCGTCTCGGTGCGCAGGGCGTCGGTGATGAACGTCCGCTCGGGCAGGGACAGTCGGCCGAGCAGCTGCCGGCGGCGGGTCGTCGGCTCGTGGACGGGCGGCTGGTCGGTCACGAGGACCTCCTGAGGGGCTGGGAGCGGCAACGGATGCACGTGTGGTGCAGTTGCCGACCAGACTTCCCGGCGCGCCCTGTGACGCTCGGACTCCCGTTCAGGGATCTTGATGCGTCGTTAACAGTCTAGGGGATCGTTCGGGTGACATCCGGATTGTCCTATTCAAGGACTTAAGCCCTGCGGGTGGGTTCCGCACTCCGGAGGAGCAGTGGCACGGCACCCGAATGGCCCAGGCCGGGCGCAGACGGGTGAACGCGGCACCGTCGGTCGCGGGGCACCGCCCGCTCCCGGCCGCCCCGCTGCACACCCTGGCGGCCGACCGGAAGGGGGCTCCAGACCCGCGGCATGGCTGTGCCCCGGGCGGTGACCACCGCCCGGGGCACGCTTCACCGTGTCGGCCGGCTCAGCCGTTGCCACCCGCCGGCGGCAGCTGGGCCTGGATCTGGCTCATCACCGTGCTGTCGGCGAGGGTGGTGGTGTCACCGACCTCGCGGCCCTCGGCGATGTCGCGCAGCAGACGGCGCATGATCTTGCCGGAGCGGGTCTTCGGCAGCTCGCCGACCACCTTGACCTGCTTCGGCTTGGCGATCGGGCCGAGCGTGCGGCCGACGTGCGCGCGCAGCTCCTCGACCAGCTCCGGGCTCTCGGTGGCGCCGCCGCGCAGGATCACGAAGGCGACGATGGCCTGGCCGGTGGTGGCGTCCGTGGCGCCGACCACGGCGGACTCGGCCACCGACGGGTGGCCTACCAGGGCCGACTCGACCTCGGTGGTGGAGATGTTGTGGCCCGAGACGAGCATGACGTCGTCGACCCGGCCGAGCAGCCAGATGTCGCCGTCCTCGTCCTTCTTGGCGCCGTCACCGGCGAAGTAGCGGCCCGCGAAGCGCGACCAGTAGGTGTCGATGTAGCGCTGGTCGTCGCCCCAGATGGTGCGCAGCATGGACGGCCACGGCTCGGTGAGCACCAGGTAGCCGCCGGAGCCGTTCGGGACCTCGTTGGCCTCGTCGTCGACCACGGTGGCCGCGATGCCCGGCAGGGCGCGCTGGGCCGAGCCCGGCTTGGTCTCGGTGACGCCCGGCAGCGGGCTGATCATCATGGCGCCGGTCTCGGTCTGCCACCAGGTGTCCACGATCGGGGTCTTGCCGGCGCCGATGTGCTCGCGGTACCAGATCCAGGCCTCGGGGTTGATCGGCTCGCCGACGCTGCCCAGCACCCGCAGCGAGGACAGGTCGAACTTCGCGGGGATGTCGTCGCCCCACTTCATGAAGGTGCGGATCGCGGTCGGCGCGGTGTAGAGGATCGTCACGCCGTACTTCTGGACGATCTCCCAGAACCGGCCCTGGTGCGGGGTGTCCGGGGTGCCCTCGTAGATGACCTGGGTGGCGCCGTTGGAGAGCGGGCCGTAGACGATGTACGAGTGGCCGGTGACCCAGCCGATGTCGGCGGTGCACCAGTAGACGTCGGTCTCCGGCTTGAGGTCGAAGACCGCGTGGTGGGTGTAGCTGGCCTGGGTGAGGTAGCCGCCCGAGGTGTGCAGGATGCCCTTGGGCTTACCGGTGGTGCCCGAGGTGTAGAGGATGAACAGCGGGTGCTCGGCGTCGTGCGCCTCGGGGGCGTGCTCGGTGGACTGGCGCGCGGTGATCTCGTGCCACCAGACGTCACGGCCCTCGGTCCAGGAGATCTCCTGCCCGGTGCGGCGGATCACCAGGACGTGCTCGACGCCGTCGACCTTGGTGAGCGCCTCGTCGATGGCCGGCTTGAGCGCGGACGGCTTGCCGCGACGGTAGCCGCCGTCGGCGGTGATGACGAGCTTGGCCTGGGCGTCCTCGATGCGGGAGGCGACGGCGTCGGCGGAGAAGCCGCCGAAGACCACCGAGTGGGTGGCGCCGATCCGGGCGCAGGCGAGCATCGCGACGACCGCCTCGGCGATCATCGGCAGGTAGACCGCGACCCGGTCGCCCTTGCGGACGCCGAGTTCCAGCAGCGCGTTGGCGGCCTGCGAGACCTCGTCCTTGAGCTGGGCGTAGGTGATCGAGCGGCTGTCGCCGGGCTCGCCCTCGAAGTGGATCGCGACCCGGTCGCCGAGACCGGCCTCGACGTGGCGGTCGACGCAGTTGTAGGCCACGTTGAGCTTGCCGTCGGCGAACCACTTGGCGAAGGGCGGGTTGGACCAGTCCAGCGTCTCGGTCGGCTCGACGGCCCAGCTGAGGCGGCGGGCCTGCTCGGCCCAGAAGCCCAGGCGGTCCTCGGAGGCCTGCGCGTACGCGGCCGCGGTGACGTTGGCGGCGGCGGCGAGCTCTGCCGGCGGGGCGAATCGCCGCTCCTCCTTGAGCAGGTTGGCCAGGCTCTCGTTGCTCAACGCGCACTCCTCATCGAGTCATGATCGGAGACGATCCCGTGCGTGGGGATTGTCCCGTGTGTCCCAGCGCACAGCTCACCAGGCGAATGGGGCACTTGACAAGAGCCTCCGGGTAATTGGTGTAGACCTTTGACCGGCAGTCGAACGGACCATCATACGGCGCACCGCCTCGGGGCGGTGCGCCGTACGACGGCCGGAGGGCCCGTGCCCCGGCCCGCCCGGCGGGGACACGGGCCCGGCTCTCAGGCGGCCAGCCAGGGGCCGTCCTCGGTGCCGTCGGTGGGAACCCGGCCGTCCTCATTCACCCGTTCGGGCGTGTCGCCCGCCACCGGCCCGGCCGGCGGTGTCCTCGGCGCTGCCGGGCCGGCCGCGGTTGCGGCCGCTGCCGTCCCGATGCGCGCCTCGATCGGACTGAACGTCCCCTCGGCCCGGTCGAGCACGTAGGCCTGGGCGGTCGCGAAGTCGAAGTACATCCCGACCAGCCGCAGGGTGCCCTCCTCCACCCGGCGCTCCACGGCCGGGTTGGCCAGCAGCTGGTCCAGCTGCTGGACCACGTTGGTGATGCAGAGCTGCTCCACCAGGTCCACCACCGGCCGCGCGTCGAACCCGGCGGGGACCCGGCGGAGCCGGTCCAGCGAGCCGCGGCCGTTGCGCAGCCAGCGGGCCAGCGGGGTGGGCGGCCCTGGGCGCTCGTGCACGCCGTCCAGCAGGGCCTTCATCGCGCCGCAGCCGGAGTGGCCGCAGACCGTGATCGAGCCGACCTCCAGGACCTCGACCGCGTACTGCACCGCGGCCGCCACCGAGTCGTCGGCCGCGCCGGGCTCGTACGGGGCCGGTACCAGGTTGCCGACGTTGCGGACGGTGAACAGGTCCCCCGGGCCGCTGTTGGTGATCATGCTGGTGACCATCCGGGAGTCCGCGCAGGTCAGGAACAGCTGGGAGGGTGTCTGCCCCTCCCGGGCCAGCCGGGCGAGTTCGGGCCGGATCAGCGGGGCGGTGTGCTGCTGGAACACCCGGACGCCGTCCAGCAGCCGGCCGTGCGGATCCTCCTGCTGCTCGATGCAGTGGTGGCCGACCCAGGGCGTCCAGGCCCGGCAGCGGTGCGGGCCGGGTGAACTGCCCGCCCGGACGGTGCCGTCGGGGTCGAGCACCTCGTCGTCCCTGCGGCGCGTCACCATCGAGACCCGTCCGCCCGCGGCCTGGTGGCCCGTCCGCCAGCTGTGCAGCGTCTCGTACGCGGCGTGGTCCAGGAAGGATCCGTCGTGGACCACGGTGACCTCGGCGCCGGAGGGGATCCCGGCCAGCGCCCGGCTCAGCCGGGGCACGGCGGTGAAGGTGAGCGGCCCGTGCGTCTGGACGGTGACCGCGCCGGCCGGGCCGGCCAGCACGTCCACGTGGGCGCGGGTCAGCCGGTAGAGCGCGAGCAGCACGGCGGTGCCGGCGCCGAGCGCGACGCCCCACAGCACGCCGAGCGCCACCACGCCGAGCACGGTGGTCAGGTAGACCGGGAACTCGCGGTGCCGGTGCACGTTGCGGATGTGCGCGAAGCTCACCATCTGCAGCCCGACCACCAGCACCAGCGCGGCCAGCGCGGCCAGCGGGATCCGGCGCAGCCCGCCGGTCAGCGCCAGTGCGGCGGCGAGCACCCAGACGCCGTGCAGCACCGAGGACCACCTGGTCTGGCCGCCGGCCCGCACGTTGGCGGTGCTGCGGACGGCGCCGCCGGCGACGGGCAGCCCGCCGACCAGCCCGCTGACGATGTTGGCCAGGCCCTGGCCGCGCAGTTCGCGGTCGAGGTCGCCGGTACGGCGGGACATCCGGTCGACCGCGACGGCGGACAGCAGCGACTCCACGCCGGCGACGGCGGTGACGGTCAGGACGGCGGCCAGCACCCCGGCCAGCGGGCCGTGCGGCAGTGCGGGCACGAGGGCGTGCGGCTGCCAGGCGGGCAGCCCGATGTGGGCGAGCCGCAGGTCCAGGGCCAGGGCGAGCGCGGTCGCGGTGGCGACGGCGGCCAGCGGGCCCGGCACCTTGGCCAGCCTGGCGCCGAACTCGCCCGCGCGGCCGGGGAGCCGGCCGAGTCGGGGCCAGCCCAGCAGGACGGCCACGGTCACCGAGCCGGCCAGCAGCGCGGGCGGGTGTGGACCGGCCAACTGGCCTGGCAGCGCCAGGAGGTTGGCGATCGCGGAGCTCTGCGGGGAGCCGCCGAGGACGACGTGCAGCTGCGCGATGGCGATGGTGAGCCCGACCCCGGCCAGCATGCCGTGCACGATGGCGGGTGAGACGGCGAGCGCGGTCCGGGCCACCCGGCGCAGGCCGAGCAGGAGTTGGAGCAGCCCGGCGGCCAGGGTGATGGCGCAGGTGGCCCGCCACCCGTACTGGACGATCAGTCCGGCGGTGATCACGGTCAGCGCGGCCGAGGGGCCGCTGACCTGGAGCGGGGTGCCGCCGAACAGTCCGACGACGATGCCGCCGACGGCCGCGGCGGCGAGGCCGGCGGTGAGCGGGGCGCCGGTGGCGAGCGCGATGCCGAGGGAGAACGGCACGGCGATCAGGAAGACCACCAGGGAGGCGGAGAGGTCCTGGGCCCAGCGGGCCTTGGTGCCGGGGCCCGGTGGTGCGTGGTCGGTGGTGTCGGAGGCGATGGGGGCGCTGGAGATGCCGAGGGTCACTGTCTTCCCGTCTGTCCGGGGGAACGAACGCAGTCAGGTCCGGCGGTGGGTGGGGCTCCGGGGCGGATCGGCTGTCGTGGGTCGCGACGGTGTGGCGGGATGGCGTGGGCGCGGCGGGGAGTGCGGGTGTCACCGGCCGGACCTTGACCATCAGGGCCCGCCAGGGGCCTGGGCGAGGTGCGGGACGTCTCGCCGAGGGCCGTCGGGACGGACCATCAAGACTCGGTAAACCGAGGGTAATGAAAGCTTTGCACAGCGTCATTCCGGGGGGGAAGGGGAAAACCCCCTTATTCACCCCATTGGGTGGTGTTCGAACCGCTGGGAATCTGCTGGCGGCGCCGGGCGGTCCGGACATGCGGAACGGGCCGCGGCCCTCCCCGGGGAAGGGGGGAGGGCCACGGCCCGTTCGGGCGGAGCGGCGTCAGACGTGCGCACCCGCCGGGGCGGGCCGCTCGCCGCCGACCCCGAGCCCGCCCAGCACGAAGGTCTCGTCCACCTGGGTCACGAGGTCGACGCCGACCTTGGCGTTGGCCCAACTCTCCGCGTTGCGCACGTGGAAGAGCACGGCCTGCTCGGTGTAGCGCCGCACGTCCCGCTGCCCGTACGCGGCCTCGGCCTCGGCCCGCAGTTCCTCCAGGACGGCCCGGTTGGCCGGCTCCAGCGACTTCAGCGGCGGCTCGGCGCCCTGCTCCAGACGGCGCACCCAGTCCGAGTGCCCGAAGGTGGTGAGCAGGTCGTCGCCGACCTCCCTGCGCAGGAACGCCAGGTCGTCCGGGCCCTGCACCTTGTTGCCGATCACCCGCAGCCGGACGCCGAAGTCGCGGGCGTAGTCCTTGTACTGGCGGTAGACGGAAACGCCCTTGCGGGTCGGCTCGGCCACCAGGAAGGTCAGGTCGAAGCGGGTGAACAGGCCGGAGGCGAAGGAGTCCGAGCCCGCCGTCATGTCGGTGACCAGGTACTCGTCGGGGCCGTCCAGCAGGTGGTTGAGCAGCAGTTCCACGGCGCCGACCTTGGAGTGGTAGCAGGCCACCCCCAGGTCCTCCTCGGTGAAGGCGCCGGTCGCCAGCAGCCGGACCGAGCCCTCGTCCAGGGCGATCGGGCGGGCGCAGGCGGCGTAGACCGGGTTCTCCTCGACGATCCGCAGCAGGCGCGAACCCCGGCCGGGCGGCGTGGTCTTGATCATCTCGTCGGCCGAGCGGATCAGCGGATTGCTGCCGCGCAGGTACTCCTTGATCTCCGGCAGGTGCGCGCCGAGCGAGGGCAGCTCCGCGGCCTGGGCATCCGTCAGACCCAGGGCCGGGCCCAGGTGCTGGTTGATGTCGGCGTCGACGGCGATGACCGGCCGGCCCACGGCGGCCAGATGGCGGATGAACAGTGCGGACAGCGTGGTCTTCCCGCTGCCGCCCTTGCCGACGAAGGCGATCTTCATCTGGGACTCCGGCTCTCGCTCTGGGCCCGCGCTCGGGGGCCACCTGCTCAGGGGTCGCACATGCCGAGGCCCCTAAGTGGAAATAGTTATCGTCTCCGATAGTGGCCATGCTAGCCGGGGTTTGGGCCTCCTCGGCGGAGGGAAGTGAGGATTGCCTCTAACGGGTGATCCGGGGTTGCTGTTCCGAGAGGGGCCGGCTGTTCATTACTCTCGGGTAGGTGAGCACTGGAACAGATCCCCTCGCCCCGCTGGCCCAGCTCCCCGGGGTGCCCGACGCCGTGGCCGAGGTGCGCAAGGCCGTCGACCGGCTCTACGGTCACCGGGTGATGCGCCGCCGCGCGGCCGAGGTCACCTCCGAGTCCGCGCTGCGCGGCGCCCGCGCGTCGGCGGCGCTGGCCGGGGCCGACTGGCCGCTGGAGGAGGTCCGGCGCCGCAGCGACTTCAGCGCGGACCCCGAGGCCCGGACGGTCGGCGCGGCCCTGCGGATCGCCGCCGAGGCCGGCCAGCTGCTCAGCATCTGGCGGCACTCGCCGCTCCAGGTGCTGGCCCGGCTGCACCTGCTCGCCGTCGGCGACGGCGAGCCGTCCGCCGGGCGGCCCCGCCGCGCGGGCGAGGGCGTCGAGGAGCTGTTCCCGCTGGGGCTCAAGCCGGTGGAGAGCGTTGAGGTCGCCCAGGTGGACGAGCCGCTGCCGGTGCTGCCGCCCGCCCCGGGTGCCGAGGAGGTCGCGGCCCGGCTCGACCAGCTCTCCCGGCTGCTGGTGGCGCGCGCCGAGGGCCAGGGCGTGGGGACGCCGGCCCTGGTGGTCGCCTCCGTGGTGCACGGCGAACTGCTCGCGCTGCGGCCGTTCGGCGCGTACAACGGCGTGATCGCGCGGGCCGCCCAGCGGATCGTGCTGCTCGCCGAGGGGCTTGACCCGAAGTCGATCTGCCCGGCCGAGGTCGGGCTGGCGGAACTCGGCACCGACGCCTACCGGCGGGCCCTGGCCGGCTACCTGGCGGGCACGCCCGAGGGGATGGCGGCCTGGATCGCGCACTGCGGGCGGGCGCTGCGGCTCGGGGTGCGGGAGAGCACGGCGGTCTGCGAGGCGATGCAGCGCGGGATGGTCTGAGCGGGCGCGGGAGGGGCACGGGCGGGGGCGCGGGCTCTTCCGGAGCTTCTGGCGCTTCTGACACGAAGATGCGGCGGCACCTGATCCTGCCTGGTGCCGCCGCTGGTGCAGATACCGGGTGACCATGCATGCACCGGAAGTGCTGATCAGACGGGGATCCTGCCCGTTCGTCTGGTCCAGCGGCCCGACAGCGGGTCGGCTGCATGTGGGTGCTCGGTTATCTGTACACGCGGTCCGTGGGGCCTTAACTGCGTTGTCGGTTTGACCTCTTCGGGTCCTGACCGGGTCTCGCGGGCCGTGCTTCATTTGTATCGCGTTTCGGGCGAAAGGGGAACCCGAAAAGTGAACTCTGTGCTGATTGTCTGATTTGCCTGCGTTGCGAGGCCTGCGGTGGGTGGCCGGTGTTTGCCTGTGTTGCGGGCCCGCGGCGGGCGGCTCAGGCCTCCGGACGGCGCCGGTGGGCCAGGTACCAGATGACCCCGGCGGTCACGGCCGCCGTCCCGATCGCCACGGCCGTCAGCACCGAGCCGCTCGGCGCGGAGAACTCCGGGAGCCGCCGCCGCAGTTCCACCGGCCGGTCGAAGACCAGCACCGGCCACTCCCGGGCCTGGGCCTCCTTCCGCAGCGCGCGGTCGGGATTGACCGCCGACGGGTGGCCGACGGCCTCCAGCAGCGGCAGGTCGGTGGAGGAGTCGCTGTAGGCGTAGGAAGCGGCCAGGTCGTAGCCCTCGGACTCGGCCAACTCCCGGATGGCGGCGGCCTTGTTCTCGGCGTAGGCGTAGTACTCGATCTCGCCGGTGTAGCAGCCGTCCTCGACCTTGAGCCGGGTGGCGATCACGTGGTCCGCGCCGAGCAGCGCGCCGATCGGCTCGACCACCTCGGAGCCCGAACTGCTGACGATCACCACGTCCCGACCGGCCGCGTGGTGCTGCTCGATCAGTGAGGCGGCCTCGTCGTAGATGATCGGGTCGATCAGGTTGTGCAGCGTCTCCGCGACGATCTCGCGGACCTGCTGGACGTTCCAGCCCCGGGTGAGCGAGGAGAGGTACTCGCGCATCTTCTCCATCTGGTCGTGGTCCGCGCCACCGACCAGGAAGACGAACTGGGCGTACGCGCTGCGCAGTACGGCCCGACGGTTGATCAGACCGCCCTGGTAGAACGGGCGGCTGAAGGCCAGCGCGCTCGACTTGGCGATGATGGTCTTGTCCAGGTCGAAGAAGGCCGCCGTGCGCGGCCCGCCCGGCCTGGGGCGAACGGGTGAGCGGGTCTGCGCGGGCCCGGTGGCCTCGCCCGGGGACTCGTCGGCGTGGTCGTCGGCGTTCTCGGTGGTGTCCACGGGAACCGAGGATAGAGGGAGCCGCAAAACAGGCCGCCATTCGGTGTACTCGTGGGCGTGCGGGTTTGTGTTTCTGGCCGCTCGGGTACACCATGGAAGTCACGGATCGTTCGCGACCGTGCTAACCCGGTCCGGCTCCTCCCCCCCGAGTCGGGCTGTGGATAGACGACCCCCGCTCTCCCCCCCGGCGGGGGTCGTCGCACGTCCGGGGCCATTTTCAGGGCCTGAAGGCCCTTCGCGGCGAGCGCCGCGGCCGCCCCGCCGACGGTGTACAGGGGGTGTCGACACCCTGGTCCACTGACCACCTTTCGTCACTCTGTGTCGCCATTTGCTCATGGCTGCCCATGGCTCTTCGGCTGGTTCCGATCGGTGGGCCGGGCTGCTGCGGCGGGGTGTCCGAGCGGCCTTCGGGAGGGTTCGCCGGGTGGCCGGCGGGGGGCGCGACGGGCTTCCGGTTCGTCTCCGTGATCCCCGATCGTCAATTCTTTGACGATTAATCCCCCGCCCGGGTGAACGTTTTCCTCCACAGCCCACGAGTTATCCACAGGGATTCGCATCGTGGATGACGGAATCCCGATCTCCCCCCACCGTGATGGTCGGCGGCGGTCGCCGGGCGGATCTCACCTCCCTCTCTCCCACGAGGTCTGCCGGGCGGCCGTTCGCCGGAACCGTCCGACGTGCGCCCCGGACCGCCCCTGGCGGCCGTCGGCGCAGAGGGGAGCCCGCCATGTCGACGCCGATCGCCGACCACGCCACCACCGAAGGGCCCGGGGCCACCGGTCCGCTCGTCGTCACCGAGGACGAGGGCCTGGCCGAGCACCTGCTGCGGCTCTGCGCGGCCGCCGGCACCGAACCGAGGCTGATCCGGGGCGCACCACCGCCGCGCGAGCTCTGGGAGGGCGCCTCACTGGTGCTCATCGGGGACGACCAGGCCGCCCGGTGCGCCGGGCTCGGCCGGCGCGGCGGGGTGCTGCTGCTCGGGCTGGACCTCGACGACGCCGGGGTGTGGGTCAGAGCCGTCCAACTCGGCGCCGAGCACGTGCTGTTCCTCCCCGACGCCGAAGCCTGGCTGCTCGACCGGATCGCCGACGCGGCCGAGGGCGCCGGCTCCCCGGCGCTCACCGTCGCCGTGCTCGGCGGCCGGGGCGGGGCCGGGGCCTCGACCCTGGCCTGCGCCCTCGCGGTCACGGCCGCGCGGGCGGGGCGGCGGACGATGCTCATCGACGGAGATCCGCTGGGCGGCGGCCTCGACATCCTGCTCGGCGGCGAGGCGGCCCGCGGGCTGCGCTGGCCCGATCTGGCCGGTTCGCGCGGGCGGGTCAGCGGGGTCGAACTGGCCAGGGCGCTACCGGTGCTCAAACGGATCTCCGCGCTCTCCTGCCTGTCCTGGGACCGCGGCGACACCCTGACCGTGCCGCCGGAGGCCATGCGCAGCGTGCTGGCCGCCTCCCGGCGGCGCGGCGGGCTGGTCGTCGTCGACGTGCCGCGCCATCTCGACGCGGCCGCCGGGCAGGCGCTGGAGCAGTCCGACCTGGCGCTGCTGGTGGTGCCGGCCGAACTGCGCGCGGTGGCCGCCGCCGACCGGGTCGCGGCGGCCGCCCGGATGCGGCTCGGGGACGTCCGGGCGGTGGTGCGGTCACCGCGCACCTTCGGACTCCCGGCCCACCGGATCGCCCGCGGGCTGCGGCTGGAGCTCGCGGGGGAGTTGGAGCCGGAGCCCGGCCTGGCGGAGGACGTCGAGAAGGGCGTCCCGCCCGGCATCCGGGACGGCGGCCCGCTCGCGCGCTTCTGCGAGACCTTCCTGGACGAGGTGTTGCCGCCGGTGCCGGCGGTCGGAGGAGGTGTGTACTGATGGTCCGTCTGCGCAGAACAGGCCCCACCGTGCGGGCGGGGGGCGGTCCGAAGAGCCGGGGCGACGGTGCGCGGGAGCACCGGCCGCTCAGGAGCGTGCCGCCGCCCGGCGGGCCACCCGAAGCGCCGCGCCACCCATGCCCGTACGGGCGCACCGCCCGGGAGGAGCGGACGGCGGAGCTGGTGGACGCGGTCCGGTTGCGGCTGGCCGAGTCGGGTGCCGCCCCGACGGCGGGGTCGGTCGCGGCCGTGCTGCGGGCCACCCGGCCGCCGCTCGGCGGGGACGAAGTCCTGGACACCGTGCGCTCGCTGCGCGCCGAACTGGTGGGTGCGGGCCCGCTGGAGCGGCTGCTGGCGGCGCCCGACGTCACGGACGTCCTGGTGAACGGTCCGGACGAGGTGTGGGTCGACCGTGGCGGCGGCCTGCACCGGGCCACCGGAATCCGGTTCGCCGACGCCGAGGCGGTACGGCGGCTGGCCCACCGGCTGGCCACCGCGGCCGGACGGCGGCTGGACGACGCGCGGCCCTGGGTGGACGCCCGGCTGCCGGACGGCACCCGCCTGCACGCCGTACTGCCGCCGATCGCGGCCGGCTGCACGCACATCTCGCTGCGGGTCTGCCGGCCCCAGCCGTTCACGCTCGACGAACTGGTGGCGGGCGGGGCGCTGCCGCCGGAGGGCGCCGGCCTGCTGGCCGGCATCCTGCGGGCCAGGCTGTCGCTACTGGTGTCCGGCGGGACGGGCACGGGCAAGACCACGCTGCTCGCGGCCTTGCTCGGCCTGGTCGGGCCGGAGGAGCGGATCGTCATCGCGGAGGACTCCGCCGAACTGCGGCCGGCCCATCCGCACGTCGTCCGGTTGCAGAGCAGACCGCCCAACCAGGAGGGGCTGGGTGAGCTCACGCTGCGGGACCTCGTCCGGCAGGCACTGCGGATGCGTCCGGACCGGCTGGTGATCGGAGAGGTCCGCGGGGCCGAGGTGTCGGACCTGCTGGCCGCGCTGAACACCGGGCACGAAGGCGGATGCGGCACGGTGCACGCCAACACGGCGGCGGACGTGCCGGTCCGGCTGGAGGCGCTGGGCTCGCTCGCCGGGCTCGACCGGCCCGCGCTGCACAGCCAACTCCGGGCCGCACTCGACCTGGTGGTGCACCTGGTCAGGGAGCCGGGCTCGGGGCGCCGCCGGGTGGCGGAGATCCACACGTTGGCCGCCGGCCGTGACGGCCTGGCCGTCACCACCCCGGCGGTGGAGTTCCCGGTGGCGGGCGGTCTGGTCCCCGGGGCGGGTTGGGAGCGACTGGTCGGGCTGCTGGCGGTGCGCGGGGTGTCGCTCGCTGCGGGGCCGACGTGACGGCGGCGGTGGCCGGGTTGGCAGGTGCAGCCGGGTTGGTGGGTGCGGCCGGGTTGGCGAGTGCGGCCGTGCGGGCGGCGGAACTCGCGTTCGTCCTGCTGCTGGGCGGGTGCGCGGCGGGCGCCCTGACGCTGCTCGGGGCGTGGAACAGGAAAGACCGACGACCGGGAGGGTCCTGACGTGATGAGTGATCAGAGTTCTTTCTGTTGGGCATTGGTGCTGTGTCTGCTGGCCGTCGCCGCATGGCGTGCGGTGCAGGAGCAGCTGCCGGGCGGTCGGCGGTACAGGCTGGTGCTGGCCGGCAGCGGGCCCCCGCCCGTTCCGGTGCCGGGCCCGCCGGCGGTGACCGCGGGGCGCGCCCGGCCGCGGACGTCCGACTGGCTGGCGCCCGAACTGTTGCTCCTGCCGGTGGGGTTGGCGGCCGGGCAGGCGACCTCCTCGCCGCTGCCGGTGCTCGCCGCCGGGCTGGCCGTACTGCCGCTGCGGCGGTGGCGGCTGCGACGGCGCGTGACGGTGGAGGCCGGGCGGCGGGCGGCCGCCGTGGTGGAGCTCTGCACAGGGCTGGCAGGGGAGTTGCGCGGCGGGGCGACGCCGGAACAGGCGTTGCACCTGGTCACGGCCCGCCTCGCGGCCGACCCGGACGGGCTGCGCCGGCTCGGCGAGGAGCCGGTGGCGCGGCTCGCGGCGGGCCGGTATGGCGGGGACGTGCCCGCCGCGCTGCACCTGCTCGCCGAACTGCCGGGCGGGAGCGGGGCGTCGGCGATCGCGGCCTGCTGGCAGGTCGCCTCCGACGGCGGGTCGGGGCTGGCCGTCGCGCTGGACCGGGTGGCGGAGGCGCTGCGCGGCGAGCGGGCCCTGGCGGAGGAGATCGCCGGGGAACTGGCGGGGCCGCGGACCACGATCGCCGTCCTGGCCGCCCTGCCAGCCGCCGGGCTGCTGCTGGGGGCGGCGCTCGGGGCCCGGCCGGTGGGCATCCTGCTGCACACGCCGGCCGGGCTGGGGTGCCTCGCGGCGGGGGCGGCACTGGAGGGCCTGGGCGTGCTCTGGACGGCGCGCATCGTCCGGGCGGCGGCTCAGGGCGCTCAGGGTGCCCTGGAGGCTCCCCGGCGGGTCGCCGGGGCGTGGGGCTCTGGTGGTGGCGGGAGCTGCGGGCTCTCACGGGTACGGGCGCGGGTGCAGGCGCGGGCGGAGGTGGTGTCGGGGTGATCCGGGGAGTCGGGTGGGTGATCGCCGGGGGGCCGGTGATGGTGGCCGGTGTGGTGCTGGTGCGTGGGTGGGCGCGACAACGGCGTTTGTTCGGGCGGGTGTTGGTGCGGGTGCCGCCGGCATCTGGTGGTCGTGGTCGTGGTCGTGGTCGTGGTGGCGGGCGTTGGCGGCCTGTGGCCCTGGCCGTGGGTGCCGGGGCCGGCGCGACGGTGTTGCTCGGTGGCGCCGTCGGGGTGGTCGTCGGGGCGCTGCTGGCGGCGGGCGTGCACCGGTGGTCGGCCCGGGTGCGGTCGCCGACGGAGCGGCGGGCGGTCCTGGAGGAGGAGCTGCTGACCAGGCAACTCCCGCTGAGTGCGGAGCTGTTGGCGGCCTGCCTCGGTTCGGCGGCCTCACCCTCGGCAGCGGTGTCGGCGGTCGGCCGGAGCGTGGGGGCACCGATGGGGCCCCGGCTGGTCGCGATCGGTGCCGAACTGGCCCTGGGCGCACCGCCGGAACTGTGCTGGAGCCGTCTGGGCGAGCAGCACCCGTCGCTGGCCCCGCTGGCCCGCTGCCTGGTTCGGACGAGCCTCGGCGGGGCTCCGGCGGCCGGGCCCTTGATCGGGCTCGCGCAGGGGCGGCGGACGGCGGCGGCCCGGGCGGCCCAAGCCCGGGTCCGCCGGGCGGGGGTGCTCGCCACCGCTCCGCTCGGGCTCTGCTTCCTCCCGGCCTTCGTCCTGATCGGCGTGGTGCCGGTCGTCATCGGCCTCACCACCCGCTTCGCCCAGGGCGGGTGAACGCGGGGCCGCGCCAAGCGGATCGGCGGCGGAGCCGTGGGCAGCGGCGTCGGCGGCAGCCGCGTAGGAGGCATCGGGGACATCGGTATGGCGGGACATCGGTATTTCGGAATTTCGGAGACAGGAGAGATTCATGACTGCAGTGATCGCAACGAGGCCCGGCAGCGGGCGCGCGCTCCGTCAGGCGCCCGGGGTGTGGCGGCGCAGGAGCCGCTGGGCGGCCCGCCGGATGCGCGGGATGGCCCGGAGCCGGGGCCGGTCGGACGCCGGGATGACCACGGCGGAATACGCCGTCGGCACCTTGGCCGCGTGTGCCCTCGCGGCCGGGCTGTACAAGGTGGTGACCAGCGCGACCATCATGGGGGCGCTGACCGATTCACTGGAACGGGCGCTTCATGCGACCTAGCGACCGTCCGCGAACTCCCGCCTGCGCAGCGGTGTTGGGGAATGCTTCTCGTCGCGTTGCCGTCGGCCGGCAGGCGTCCCCCGGCCTTCAGCCGGGAGGTGCCCCCTCCGCGTCGTGCCCCTCCGCTGCCGTTCGGTGCGCGCACCCCGACGCCGCCGCGCACCGCCTCCGGGCGAATGGCGGGAGACCGAAGGCTCGCCCTGGCCTGGCGGCGGCACGTGGTGGCGGGCGGGCGCGGTCGCTGCGGCCGGGCCGTCGCGGCGATGCGGGCTTCGTCACGGCGGAGACCGCGGTGGCCCTGCCGGCGCTCGTCCTGCTCGCGGCGATGCTGATCTGGGGCGTACTGGCGGCGGCCGCGCAGATCCGCTGTGTGGACGCGGCCCGGGTCGGGGCCAGGGCGGCCGCACGCGGGGAGGCGGACGCCGCCGAACTCGCCCGCGCGGCCGCGCCGCCGGGGGCCCAGGTGCGGGTGGCGATGGCGGCGGAGGTGGTGCGGGTGGAGGTGGACGCGCCGTGCGGGGCGCCGGGCAGGCTCGGCGGGCTGCTCGCGGTACGGCTGGGCGCGACCGCGGTGGCGGCGCGGGAGGACACCCTCGTGGGGGTCACGGGAGGAGCGGGAATCGCGGGAGGTGGTGGTTCATGGCCGGCCTGACCGGGGTGCGGTCGGGGGTGCGGCGGTGGGCGAGGACTCGTACCGCCCGGGCGGCCGCCGTCGGCGGGCGCGGGCCGGACGCCGGTTCGGCGACGGTCTGGCTGCTCGCCCTGGCGATGCTCGGCACGGCGGTCTTCGCCGGGACGATCGCGGTCGGAGCGGTGGTCGCCGCGCGGCACCGGGCCGAGTCGGCCGCCGACCTGGCGGCCCTCGCGGCCGCGGACCGGCTGCTGCTGGACCCGGACGGCGGGTGTGGGCGGGCCGAGGGGATCGCCGCCGCGCAGGGCGCCGGTCTGGTGTCCTGCACGGTGGACCGGACGGGGGACGCCGTCGAGGTGGTGGCCGAGGTGACGGTCGGTGGGCTGCCGGCGCGTCTGCCGGTCGGCCCGGCGCGGGCGAGGGCGCGGGCCGGGCCGGTGCGGGCCGGGGTCACCGCCGCCGAGGACGGCCTCGGCGGGCCGACCGGCGGCTCGGCGGCGGGCTCATGAGCCGGTCGGCGGCCCACCGTCCGCGCTCGGCTCGGGCTTCGCCCCGGAGTCCTTCTCGGGGTCCGTCTCGTGGTCCGTTTCGGAGCTCGCTGAGGGGTCCGCTGAGGGGCCTGTTGAGGAGTCTGCTGAGGGAGCCGCCGCTCCAGGGTCCACTGAGGGGTCCGCCGTCCTGGAGCCTGCCGTCGTGGGGGCGCCGGCCAACAGGACGTCCAGCAGTTGGACGGCTGCGGCCTTGTCCAGCGGCTCGTTCCCGTTGCCGCACTTGGGTGACTGGACGCAGGACGGGCAGCCGCGCTCGCACTCGCAGGAGGCGATCGCCTCGCGCGTGGCCGTCAGCCACTCGACGGCCCGCTGGAAGCCGCGTTCGGCGAAGCCGGCCCCGCCCGGGTGGCCGTCGTAGACGAACACGGTGGGCAGTTCGGTGTCGGGGTGCAGCGGGGCGGAGACGCCGCCGATGTCCCAGCGGTCGCAGGTGGCGAACAGCGGCAGCAGGCCGATCGAGGCGTGTTCGGCGGCGTGGGCGGCGCCGGGCAGCTGGTCGAGCGGAAGGTCCGCGTCCAGCAGCTGGTCCTCGGTGACGGACCACCAGACCGCGCGGGTGCGCAGCGTGCGGGGCGGCAGGTCGAGCTTGCTCTCGCCCATGATCTCCCCGGTGGAGATCCGCTTCCGGAGGTAGCCGACCACCTGGTTGACCACCTCCACCGAACCGAAGCTGAGCCGGCCCTCGCCCCAGGGAACGGTGGTGTCGGTGTCGAGCACGGAGATGGAGGTGATGTCGCGGGCGGCCGTGGTGTACGGCGGGTCGGCCGGCTCGACCAGGGCGACCGAGTTCTCCAGGTCGAGTTCCCGGACCAGGAAGGTGCGGCCCTGGTGCAGGTGGACGGCCCCGGTGTGGACGGTGGTGTGGGCGGCCGCGGCGTCCACCGTGCCGAGCAGGCGGCCGGTGTCGGCCTCGACGATCTGCACCGGGCTGCCGCCGCTGCCGCGCAGGTCGACGGCGTCGGCCGCGCGTTCGCGGCGGGTCCAGTACCAGGAGCCGTCGCTGCGCCGGCGCAGCAGGCCGCGCCGTTCCAGGACGGGCAGCAGCGGTGCGGTGGAGGGGCCGAACAGCTCCAGGTCGGCGTCGGTGAGCGGGAGTTCGGCGGCTGCCGCGCACAGGTGCGGCGCGAGCACGTGGGGGTTGTCCGGGTCGAGCACGGTGGCTTCGACGGGCGCCGCGAACAGCGCCTCCGGGTGGTGCACCAGGTAGGTGTCCAGCGGGTCGTCCCGGGCGATCAGGACGGCCAGTGCGCCCTGGGCCTCGCGGCCCGCCCGCCCGGCCTGCTGCCAGAGCGAGGCCCGGGTGCCGGGGTAGCCGGCCATCAGGACGGCGTCGAGGCCGGAGACGTCGACGCCGAGTTCGAGAGCGGAGGTGGAGGCGAGTCCGAGCAGCCGGCCGCTGTGCAGCGCGCGTTCCAGGGCCCGGCGTTCGTCGGCGAGGTAGCCGCCGCGGTAGGCGGCCACCCGGTCGGCGAGCGGTCGGCCGAGCTGGTCCTGGGTCTGGAGGGCGACGAGTTCGGCGGCCCGGCGGGAGCGGACGAAGACGACGGTGCGGGTCTGGCGTTCGACCAGGTCGGTCAGCAGGTGCGCGGCCTCGGCGGTGGCCGTGCGGCGGACGGGCGCGCCGTGTTCGCCGACGTTCTCGGTCAGCGGCGGCTCCCAGAGGCCGAAGACCATGGGTCCGCGCGGCGAGGCGTCCTCGGTGACCGCCTGGGCGGGCAGGCCGGTCAGGCGCTCGGCGGTGGCGGCCGGGTCGGCGGTGGTGGCGGAGGCGAGCAGGAAGGTGGGTGACGAACCGTATCGGGCGCAGATGCGGCGCAGCCGCCGGAGCACCTGGGCGACGTGCGAGCCGAACACGCCCCGGTAGCTGTGGCACTCGTCGACGACCACGTAGCGCAGCACCTTGAGGAAGGAGGCCCAGCGGGCGTGGGCGGGCAGGATGCCGCGGTGCAGCATGTCCGGGTTGGTGAGCACGTACGAGGCGTACTGGCGGACCCACTCGCGTTCCTCGGGCGGGGTGTCGCCGTCGTAGAGGGCGGGTCGGACCCGGGGCGGGGCGAGTTCGGCGGCCCGGCGGCGCTGGTCGGCAGCGAGCGCCTTGGTCGGGGCGAGGTAGAGCGCGGTGGCGCCGCGGCCGTTGCGGGCCTCGGTGCCGTCCAGCAGGTCGCTGAGGACCGGGGCCAGGTAGCCGAGCGACTTGCCCGAGGCGGTGCCTGTGGCGATCACCACAGTCTGACCGCTTTTGGCCAGATTCATCGCTTCTGCCTGGTGCGCCCAGGGCTGCTCCACGCCGACGGCGAGGGCGGCGGCCACGATCTCGGGCCGGATCGACTCGGGCCACGGCGCATAACGCGCAGGTCGGGCGGGAAGGTGCTCCGTATGGGTGAGCCGGTCGGACCGCCCCCGGCTGGTGGACAGGGTCGTGAGCAGTGCCTCGGGCAGGCTGTGTCGGGGCGGCATGAGGACCCAGTGTGTCACCGGCGTGACGGAGAATCGTCGTAAGCCATCGTGCGGGCATGGTCGCAGGTGGTTGAATGTGGCCGTGACGGCCGGATGGCCGTGGGTCGCAGCGCCGAGGCTTGCCACGTGTGGCTGGGCGCGCCCGGGCTCGCGACCATGCGGTGGCGGCCGGCCGGCCGAGGATCGCACATGACGTAGCAAGGCAAGGTGCTGGAGGTTCCGTGGACCTGTCCCTGTCGACCCGTTCAGTCGGCGATCGTACGGTCGTCGAGGTTGGCGGCGAGATCGATGTGTACACCGCCCCGAAGCTGCGGGAGCAGCTGGTCGAGCTCGTCAACGACGGCAAGTACCACCTCGTCGTCGACATGGAAGGCGTTGACTTCCTCGACTCGACCGGCCTCGGTGTGCTGGTGGGCGGTCTGAAGCGGGTGCGTGCCCACGAGGGCTCGCTGCGCCTGGTCTGCAACCAGGAGCGCATCCTGAAGATTTTCCGCATCACCGGCCTGACCAAGGTCTTCCCGATCCACACCTCGGTGGACGACGCGGTCAACGCGACCGACTGACGCGGCCGGGCCGGCCCGTGCCCGTGGAGGCCGGCCCGTTCGTTCCAAGCGTCCGGGGTGCCGGGGCCTGCGGGCCCCGGTGCTTCCCGGCCGCCCCGGGGCCGGTTCCGCCGGCCCGCAGGGGCCGCATCGTCGGCCCTGGTCGGAGCACCCCGAAGGGGAGAGATGGCAACCGTCGAACTTCGATTCAGTGCGCTTCCGGAGCACGTGCGAACGGCCCGGCTGGTCGCCGCGGCCGTCGCGAGACGGGCCGGGGTCGACGAGTCGGTGCTCGACGAGGTACGGCTCGCGGTCGGTGAGGCCTGCTCCCGTGCGGTCGGCCTGCACCAGCGCGGCGGCATCGGTGGCACGGTCCGGGTCGCGTTGACCGACCAGGAGAAGCGTTTCCTCATCGAGGTCGAGGACGAGGCCGGCCCCGCCGCCGTCCCGGCCCCCGGCGCCGCCGAGGGGGCGGACCCGGACGAGGACACCCTCGGCCTCGCCGTGATCACCGGTCTGGTCGAGGACCTGGAGGTCACCAACGGCACGGACGGCGGCCTGATCCGGATGAGCTGGCCGGTCTCGGTCGAGTCCGTGGTGGTCTGAGGGCCCGGCCTTCGGCGTGCCTCGTGTGCCCGGGGTGGTCCGGGCGTCGGCCCGGTCCTCTGGGACGCGTTGAAACGTTGTTGAATCTGGCGGTTCGCTGCTTCCGGCACGATCGGGTCCGATCGGTGATCGGACCCGTCGCGACAAGGAAGCCCCTGCGGATTCGCATTCTGTGGCTGGGCGCAGGCAGGACAGGCCGCCGCCATGCTGGAGGCCGCACCCACCACCGAGGCGCTCCGGGTCGAGCTGCCGATCAGCTCCTCGGTGAGCACCTGGGGCGAAGAGGTCTACTTCGGCACGCCGGTCGGCGTGCCGCGTGCCGTCCGGCCCGGCGATCCGATCCGCCCGATCCGTGTCGAGCGCGCCCGAGCGGGGCCGGGCACTCGGTGGGGGCACCGGAGGTCCGGGAACCGGTCGGCAGGCGGCGGACATCGGCCGTGTAGGTTCGACGACCGAAGACGACCGAAACCGAAAGGCTCCTCCCGGTGAACAAGCGACTGCTGGCCGTACCCGTCCTCGGCGCGCTGCTCGCGTTCGGCGCCGTCGGCTGCGGCGGCGACGACAACGGCAAGCAGCTGGAGTCCTGGGCGTCGAACGTCTGTGGCTCGGCCAAGGACCCGATCGTCCAGGCGCAGGCCGCGCTCGCCGACACCGCCCAGGTGAAGACCGGCGAGACCCCGACCGAGCTGCAGAAGCGGCTCTCGACGGACATCGGGCGGCTGGCCAAGACCAACCAGGACATCGCGGCGGCCATCACCGCGGCCGGGGTGCCCAAGGTGAAGGACGGCGAGAACCTGCAGAAGGACGCCGTCGCCGAGTTGACCAAGGCGGCCGACGGCTATCAGGACATCCAGAAGAAGCTGGACGCCGTGACCAACACCGACCAGTCGAAGTTCGCGGACGGCCTGCGCAGCATCTCGGACCAGATCCAGCAGTTGGCCTCGCTGTCCACGCAGGCGCAGGGCAAGCTGCAGCGCGGCGACCTCGGCGCGGCCATGGCCAAGCAGGACGGCTGCAAGCCCGCCGCCGCGGCCCCGGGCGGCGCGTCCGCCACCCCGAGCGCCGGGGCGCCCGGCGGGACGCCCGCGCCCGGCGCGACGGACGGCGCGAGCCCGTCGACCACCCCCTCCGCGGGCACCGACACCACCCCGGCGAGCCCGCCCGCCGCCCCGCCGACCACCCCGACCACCCCCGTGCCCAGCGCGAGCTGAGCCCGGGGCCGTCGGGCCGGCCGCCCCGGCGCCGGTCCGGAGGGTGCCCGACCCTGCCCCCGACCCGCCCCCGAAGACGGCCCCCGACCCGCCCCGGACCCGGCGGCCGCCCGGTCCGGGGCGGGGGACAATGGCGGGGTGATCAGTAGCCCCGTTCTCGACCAGACCCGCCTCGCCAAGTTGCGTGAGGCGCTGCTCGCCGCCTCGTTCACCGCCGATGGCTGCCTCGACCTGCTCGGGCCCACCGGCTATGCGGCGTTGGCCCGTAGCGAGGCCGTGCCGGCGCTCCGGGCGACCAGGGGCGGCAGCCCGCTGGAGACGCTGGTCCGGCTGTTCCTGCTCCAGCAGCCGGTGCCGTACCGGGTGGCCGCGGCCGCGCTGCCGGTCGAGGACTGCCTGGCCGACGGCTGGCTGCGCTCCGACGGTGAGCTGGTGCGGGCGACGGTGGACGTCCGGCCGTACGCCAACGAGGTGGCCGGGATGGACAGTTCGGACGCCTGGGTGGTGTCCGACCTGGGCTGCGCGGTGGGTGGCGCGGGCGGTATCGGATCCGGCGAGACCGCGCACGGGGTGGCCCGCAAGGACCTGGTGCTCGGGGTCGGCGGCGCGTCGACGACGCTGGCCAACATCACCGTGCGCCGTCCGGTCCGGTCCGCGCTGGACCTCGGTTCGGGTTCCGGTGTGCAGGCGCTGCACGCGGCCCGGCACGCCGGGCAGGTGACCACCACCGACCTGAACCCCCGCGCGCTGCGCTTCTCCGAGCTGACCCTGGCGCTGTCCGGTTTCGAGCGGCGGGAGGCACTCACCGGCAGCCTCTTCGAGCCGGTCGGGGAGCGCCGGTTCGACCTGATCGTCTCCAACCCGCCGTTCGTGATCTCGCCGACCGGCCGGTTCACCTACCGCGACGGCGGCATGGCCGGCGACGACCTGTGCCGCAGCCTGGTCCGCTCGGCCGCCGACCACCTGGAGCCGGGCGGCTACTGCCAGTTGCTCGCCAACTGGCAGCACGTCAAGGGCGAGGACTGGCACGAGCGGCTGGCCGGCTGGGTGGCGGGCACCGGACTGGACGCCTGGATCGTCCAGCGGGAGGTCCAGGACGTCGCCCAGTACGCCGAGTTGTGGCTGCGGGACGGCGGCGATCACCGCGGTCCGGGCGGCGACTACCAGGCCCGGTACGGCGAGTGGCTGGACGCCTTCGAGGCGGGCCGGGTCGAGGGCATCGGCATGGGCTGGATCACCCTGCGGGCGAGCGGCGCGGAGCGCCCGACCGTCCGGGTGGAGGAGTGGCCGCACCCGGTGGAGCAGCCGCTGGGCCCGCACATCGAGGAGTGGTTCGACCGGCAGGACTTCCTGCGTTCGCACGACGACGCGGGCCTGCTCGCGACCCGTTACGTGCTGGCCGACGAGGTGGTCCAGGAGCAGGTCGGCGAGCCGGGCGCGGAGGACCCGGAGCACGTGATCCTGCGTCACAACCGGGGCATGCGGCGGGCCACCAAGGTGGACACGGTGGGTGCCGGTTTCGTCGGGGTCTGTGACGGTTCGCTGTCGGCGGGCGAGATCGTGGACGCCATCGCGCAGTTGCTCGGCGAGGACCGGGTGGTCCTGCGGGACCGGGTGCCCGAGTCGCTGCGGCTGCTGACCGAGCAGGGGTTCATCCGCCCGGCAGGCTGACCCGGTTCACCTGGCGCGGCGCGCCTGACCCGCGGGGCACCCGGCGCACCCGGCGCGGCGTCCTCGGGGTGATGCACCCGGGCGCGGCGCCCTCGGTGCGGCGCCCCTGGCGGGGGCGGTCGGCGCCGGTTCACCTTCCCGTACTCCCCGGTTCGTCCGGCGGTCTCCGGTCGGCCGCCGCGCGTTGGCCCCCTGCTGTGAGGCTCTGTCCACAGGCTGTGGACAGAGCTGGGGAGCCGGGGGCCAGGGGTGGACACGACGACGGCGACGGTGGGCGGGCTGGTGCTCGCCCTCTTCGGTGGCGTGCTGCTGCTCTGGTGCGCCGCCGAGGTGCGCCTGCGCCACCGGATGCGCCGCTCGGGGGCGTCGGCGGTGGCCACGGTCGTGGCCGAGGACGAGGCGCACGGCCAGCTCGACAGCGCCCCGCTGCTCTCCTTCTCCGTCCTGCCCCCGGCCGAAGGGGCCGGAGCGGGCCGGATCGCCGAGCTGGTGCTCACCCGTCCGCGCGGACACACTCCGCTGCGCCGTCCGGACCGCTTCACCCCGGGCGCCCCGGTGCGGATCTGCTACGACCCGCGCCGCCCGAGCCGGGTGGTGCTGGCGGCCGGGGAGGTCCGCCGGGCCGCCGTCGCCGACCTGCTGTGGAGCGTGCTCGGCATGGGTTGTCTGGCGGCGGGTGCCGGGCTGCTCGTGGCGGTCAACGGCTGAATCCTGGGCGTACGCCCGACCCCGGTCGGGCTCGCCGGGAACCGGTGGCCGGCGCTCTGCGGAGGCCCCGCTGCGGCCCTCCGTGGGGCCGTCGATATTCCGTTGACAGATTTTGAAATCCGTCATTCCATCCTCCGGAACCCGCCGAACCCCCCCTCCACGGGGCGCGAACCTCTGTCATCGGGTTACCGTTCGAGTGGCGTCGGTGAGCCCGGCAAAGTGAAAACGCGGGATCCTTCCGTTTGACAAGAGTGGCCGGGGTACGGTCACACTCCGCTGGTGGGGTCGTCGTACAGCGGCAGCCCCGGGGCGGTGGAGGGGTCGGGCGGAGCGCAGCCCGTGCTGCCGGCGCCGACCAGCCCAGATAAGGACCGGGAGAGAAGAGCGAAGGTGTCCCCGAGCAGCGAGACCGCGCACGGACAGCGACTCGTCATTGTCGAGTCGCCGGCCAAGGCGAAGACGATCAAGGGCTACCTGGGCCCCGGCTACATCGTCGAGGCGAGCGTCGGGCACATCCGCGACCTCCCCAGTACCGCGGCGGAGGTCCCGGACAAGTACACCGGCGAGGTGCGCCGCCTCGGGGTGGACGTCGACCACGACTTCGCCCCCATCTACGTGGTCAACGCGGACAAGAAGTCCCAGGTCAGCAAGTTGAAGTCGCTGCTCGCGGAGTCCGACGAGCTCTTCCTCGCCACCGATGAGGACCGCGAGGGCGAGGCCATCGCGTGGCACCTCCAGCAGGTGCTCAAGCCCAAGGTGCCGGTGCACCGGATGGTCTTCCACGAGATCACCAAGACGGCGATCCAGGAGGCGGTGGCCAACCCGCGCGAGCTCAACCAGCGCCTGGTCGACGCCCAGGAGACCCGCCGAATCCTCGACCGCCTCTACGGCTTCGAGGTCTCGCCGGTGCTGTGGAAGAAGGTCATGCCGAAGCTCTCGGCGGGCCGGGTGCAGTCCGTCGCGACCCGGCTGGTGGTCGAGCGCGAGCGCGAGCGGATCGCCTTCCGCACCGCCTCGTACTGGGACCTGGTCGGCACCTTCGGTACCGGCCGCACCCCGGCCGACGCGGCCAACCCGGAGACCCTCGGCGCCCGCCTGTCCTCGGTGGACGGCAAGCGGATCGCCACCGGCCGCGACTTCGGCTCGGACGGTCGGCTGAAGGCCGGCAGCGCCAACACGCTGCACCTGGACGAGCAGGCCGCCCGGCAGCTGGCCGCCGCCCTGGAGCAGACCGCGTTCAGCGTCCGCAGCGTCGAGTCCAAGCCCTACCGCCGCTCGCCGTACGCGCCGTTCCGCACCACCACGCTCCAGCAGGAGGCCAGCCGCAAGCTGGGCTTCGGCGCCAAGCGGACCATGCAGGTGGCCCAGAAGCTGTACGAGAACGGCTTCATCACCTATATGCGCACCGACTCCACCACGCTGTCGGAGACCGCGATCTCCGCCGCCCGCGCGCAGGTCACCCAGCTGTACGGGGCCGACTACCTGCCGGACGCCCCGCGCACCTACGCCAGCAAGGTCAAGAACGCGCAGGAGGCGCACGAGGCCGTCCGCCCCTCCGGCGACCGCTTCCGCACCCCCGCCGAGACCGGCCTGACCGGTGACGACTTCCGGCTCTACGAGCTGATCTGGATGCGCACCGTCGCCTCCCAGATGAAGGACGCGGTCGGCCAGTCGGTGACCGTCAAGGTCGGCGGCGCGTCCGCGGACGGCCGTGACGTCGAGTTCTCCGCCTCCGGCAAGATCATCACCTTCCACGGCTTCCTCAAGGCCTACGTCGAGGGCGCGGACGACCCGAACGCCGAGCTGGACGACCGTGAGCGCCGGCTGCCGCAGGTCGTCGAGGGCGACCCGCTGGCCGCCGAGCAGCTCACCCCCGAGGGCCACGCCACCAAGCCGCCGGCCCGCTACACCGAGGCCTCGCTGGTCAAGGAGCTGGAGGACCGGGAGATCGGTCGCCCCTCCACCTACGCGTCGATCATCGACACGATCATCCAGCGCCGGTACGTGTTCAAGAAGGGGACGGCGCTCGTCCCGTCCTTCCTCTCCTTCGCCGTGGTCAACCTCCTGGAGAAGCACTTCGGCCGGCTGGTCGACTACGACTTCACCGCCAAGATGGAGGACGACCTCGACCGGATCGCGGCCGGCGAGGCCAAGTCCGTGCCGTGGCTGAAGCGCTTCTACTTCGGCGAGGGCGACGGCCACGCGACCGGCGGCGCCGCCGAGGCCGGCAACGGCGACGGCGACCACCTGGGCGGCCTGAAGGAACTGGTCACCGACCTCGGCGCGATCGACGCCCGGGAGATCAGCTCGTTCCGGATCAGCGACGACATCACCCTGCGGGTCGGCCGCTACGGCCCGTACGTCGAGCGCGCCTCCGACGTCGAGGGCGAGCCCGGCCAGCGCGCCGACATCCCCGACGAGCTGCCGCCGGACGAGCTCACCGTCGAGCTGGCCGAGGAACTGCTGGCCAAGCCCAGCGGCGACTTCGAGCTCGGCCCGGACCCGGTCAGCGGCAACATGCTGGTCGCCAAGGACGGCCGCTACGGCCCCTACGTGACCGAGATCCTGCCCGAGGGCACGCCCAAGACCGGCAAGAACGCGGTCAAGCCGCGCACCGCCTCGCTGCTGAAGACGATGTCGCTGGACGCCGTCACCCTGGAGGACGCGCTGCGGCTGCTCTCGCTGCCGCGCGTGGTCGGCGCCGACGCCGAGGGCGTGGAGATCACCGCGCAGAACGGCCGCTACGGCCCGTACCTCAAGCGCGGCACCGACTCCCGCTCGCTCACCGACGAGGAGCAGATGTTCACGGTCACCCTGGAGGAGGCCCTGGCCATCTACGCCCAGCCCAAGCAGCGCGGCCGGGCCGCCGCCGCCCCGCCGCTCAAGGAGCTGGGCACCGACCCGGTCAGCGAGCGTCCCGTCGTGGTCAAGGACGGCCGCTTCGGACCGTACGTGACCGATGGTGAGACCAACGCCACGCTCCGCAAGGACGACGAGGTCGAGACCATCACGCCGGAGCGCGGCTACGAGCTGCTCGCCGAGAAGCGGGCGCGCGGGCCGGTGAAGAAGACGGCGAAGAAGGCCCCGGCCAAGAAGGCGACCGCCAAGAAGGCGACGGCGACCAAGACCGCGGCCACCAAGACCGCGGCCGCGAAGAAGACCGCCGCCAAGAAGACCGTGACGAAGACGACGGCGACGAAGGCGACCGCGGCGAAGAAGACGGCGGCCAAGAAGACCGCCGTCGGGAAGGCCGCGGCCACCGACGAGGGCTGATCTCCTCCGGATCCTCCGGCAGGGGGCTCCGTCGGTGCCGCTGCCAGCGCCTTCGCCGGCGCCTCCGCCAGAGTCCCGCCAGTGCTTACGGGCCCGCGACCCCACCCCGGGGACGCGGGCCCGAGGCCGGTCGGACGGTGTGCGCGGAACGTCACAACCCGGTGATGAGCGGGATCCGGAACCCCGTTCATCTCATTCCGGTCAACCCCAGCCCGCTACGCTGACCGTATGACGAGCGAGGAGCAGCCCACCCCCAGCGCCGCCCCGGCCGCCCGCGACGCCACGTCCGGGCTGCCCGAGGTCGCGCCAGCCGGGACCCCGGTCGACCGGGCTCGCGCGCTGCTGCGGACGCGCCCCTACCGGCGCCTGTGGACCACCCAGCTGATCGGCGGCACCGCCGACCGGCTCGGCCTGCTGGTGCTGCTCGCGCTCACCGTGATCGCCGTCGCCCTCGGCGGCCAGTTCGGCGCCTTGCCGCGCAGCCTCGCCTTCGCCGTCACGGCGGTCCTCGCCGTCCGGCTGGCGGCCACCGGGCTGGTCGGCGTCGCGCTGCTCGGACCGGTGCACCGACTGGTCGCCGGCCGGCTGGACCGGCGCTGGACGCTGTTCGGCGCCGACGCGCTGTGCGCCCTGCTGATCGGCCTCGCCCCCTGGTGGACCGTCTGGCTGGGCTCCGGCCCGAAGCCCTCCGGCGCCGCCGCCTACGTCCTGCTCGCCACCGTGTTCGTCACCGGTGCCGCCGAGCGGGTCCGGGGGATCGCCAAGGACGCCGCCGTCCCCGGCCTGCTGCCGCCCGCCGATCCGTACGCCCCCGCCGCCGAGCAGCGGCCCGCCGCCGCCCACCTGGACACCGTCCGGAGCATCGACCGCTTCACCGGCTGGGCCACCCTGCCGCTCGCGGCCGCCGGCCTGGTCGCCCTCACCCTGCTGAACAACATCGGCGCCGCTCTCGGCTCGGACTGGCTCCGGGCCCACCAGGTCACCTTCGCCGCGCTCGGCGCGGCCGGCCTGTTCGCCGCCTCGGCCGCCCGCGACTACCTCCAGCAGCTGCCCGTCGGCCCGGTGGCCGTCGCCCCGCACTCGCCGCTGCAGGGCCTGCGCGCCCCCACCGACGCCACGCCCGGCCCCGCGCTGAGCAAGGGCCGCACCGGCAGCGCCCCGTACTTCACCTTCGCCGTCGCCGCCGGGTACGCCTCGATGGCCGGCGTCGCCGCGCTCGCGCTGCTCACCGCCGCCGAGCACCGGGCCGGGCCGATCGGCTACGGCCTGCTGGTCCTCGCCGCCACCGCGGCGCCCGCCCTCGGCTCCCGGCTCACCCGGGCCACGCTGTCCGCGCTCTCCCGCCGCCGCCTGCTCGCGCTGGCGCTGCTCACCGAGGGTGTGGCGCTGATCCTGGCCGGGCTGGTGCTGGACTTCGTCCTCGTCCTGGCCCTCATCGTGCTGGCCGGCCTCACCGCCGGGATCGTCGTCTCCGCCGGGCGCACCCTGCTCGGCCAGGAGGTCGAGGAGGCCCGGCTGCCGAAGGTCACCGAGCACCTGTACGCGGTGCTGCGGGTCGTGGTCGGCGCCGCGCTGGTCGTCGTCCCGCTGATCGCCGCGGCGTACGGGGACGTCGAGTACGGCACGGTCGAGCCCGGCTCGTTCACCTTCATCCACGGCGGTGCGGCCCTGGCCGTCGCCACCTCGGGGCTGCTCACGCTGGTCCTCGCCGCCGTCGTCCTGCTGCGGACCGACGACCGGCGCGGCACCGCGCCCTTCGGCCGGGACCTGGTCGACGCGGTGCGCGGCGCCGTCGGCCCGGCCCCGCGCCAGGGCGCCGGCACCGGCTTCTTCATCGCCCTGGAGGGCGGCGACGGCGCCGGCAAGTCCACCCAGGCCCAGGCGCTCGCCGAGTGGATCCGCGGCAAGGGGCACGAGGTCGTGCTCACCCGCGAGCCCGGCGGCAGCCCGGTCGGCCAGCGGCTGCGCGGTCTCGTCCTGGACGTCGGCAACACCGGCCTGTCGCACCGCGCCGAGGCGCTGATCTACGCCGCTGACCGGGCCGAGCACGTCGAGAACGTCATCCGGCCGGCCCTCGCCCGCGGCGCCGTGGTGATCACCGACCGGTACATGGACTCCTCCATCGCCTACCAGGGCGCCGGACGCGACCTGGCCGCCACCGAGGTCGCCCGGATCTCCCGCTGGGCGACCGGCGGGCTGCTGCCCGACCTGACCGTCGTCCTGGACGTCGACCCGACCAGGGCCCGGGAGCGCTTCACCGAGGCGCTCGACCGGCTGGAGTCCGAGCCCACCGAGTTCCACCAGCGGGTCCGGGCCGGCTTCCTCGCCCTCGCGGCCGCCGACCCGGCGCGCTACCTGGTCGTCGACGGCAGCCAGGCCCCCGGCTTCGTCACCACCGCCATCCGGCACCGGCTCGACCGCGAGCTGCCGCTCTCCGAGCAGGAGAAGGACGCCCGCGCCGAGCAGGAGCGGCTCGCCCGCGAAGAGGCCGAGCGGCGCGCCGCCGAGGAGGCCCGCAAGAAGGCCGAGGCCGAGGCCGCCGAGCGCAAGCGGCAGGAAGTGCTGGCGCAGCTGCGCGCCGAACAGGCCGAGCAGGAGCGGCTGGCCAAGGAGGAGGCCGAACGGGCCGCCGCCGAGGCCCGGCGCAAGGCCGAGGAGGAGGCCCGCCGCCGGGCGGAGGAGGAAGCCCGCCGCCGCGCCGAGGAGGAGGCCAAGCGGAAGGCCGAGGAGGACGCCCGGCTGGCCGCGGAGGCCGCCGAGCGCAAGCGCCTCGCCGACGAGGCGGCCGCCCAGGCGGAGCTGCAGCGGCAGCGGGAGCTCCAGCGCGAGGAGCAGCGCCGCCGGGCGGAGGAGGCGCTGCAGCGGGCCGAGGAGGCCCGGCTGGCGCAGGCCGCCGCGCTCGCGGCCGCGGCTGCGGCGGCGCAGACGGCGGCGGATCGGGCGGCGGCGGGTACAGCCGGTCTGGCGGGCTCGGCCGGTTCGGCCTCGGGCTCGGCTGCTGGTCAGGCTGCCGGTCCGGCCGCTGGTTCGGTTCCCGGGGACGCCGTGACCACCGAGCTGCGGGCCGTCCGGGACGTCCCGGGGGCGGGGCCCGTGGGCACTCCCGGGCCCGGCGGCACCGACGAGGCAACGCGGGAGCTGTCGCTGCGGGACAGCCAGGCGGCCGTCCGGGCGGCGGAGGCCGCCGACGCGACCGCCCAGCTGCCGGTCGTCCCGCCGACCGCCGTGGACGAGACGGCCGTGCTGCCGAAGGTCACGGAGGAGGCGGACCGGACCGCGGTGCTGCCGCGGATCGAGCCGGGGCGTCCGGCGCCGGGGCGTTCTGTGTCGGAGCGTTCTGTGTCGGAGCGTCCGGCCCCGGGCCGGGTGGAGCCGGGCCGTGTGGGGGCGGGCCGTACCGAGGCGGGCCGTACCGAGGACCGGGTGCCGCTGGGGCTGTGGCGCGAGGAGCCGGTGGACAGCACCCGTGAGCTGCCGGTGGTCGGCGACGAGCCGCAGCCCGCCGACGAGTCGCAGGCCACCGCCGAGCGACCCCGGCCGGAGTGGGCCGAGGAGACGCCGATGGACGACCTGCCGAGCCTCACCGACACCCTGCTCGGCTCGCGTGACGAGTGGGCGCGCTGGAATCACGGCGGCCCGGCCCCGCAGGACCCGCGTGGCGGCCAGGACCGGCCCGCCCCCGGGGGCGACCAGGGCGGGGTCGGCGAGGGCGGGGTCGGCGAGGGCGGCGGCAAGGGCAAGGGCCGTCGCTGGGGCCGTCGGGGCTGAGGGGCGGCCGGGGCCGGCCTCGGGCGTGCGGCGGTACGGACGACGGTAGGACAGCGGTACGGACGACGGGCGGCGTCGTCGGGGTGGAGAGCCCCGGCGGCGCCGCCCGTCGCCTTCGGTGGCGGGGCGCCTCCTTCGGCGGTGGGCGCCCCGGAGGGCGCCGTGGCTGTCGGAGCGGACACGTATGCTCGACGGCGGGGAAGAGGCGCCGGGAGCGCTGCCGTACTGAGCTTGGGAGCAGCAGTGGCCGTCTGGGACGACCTGGTGGGCCAGGAGCGGGTGGTCGAGCAGCTGACCGCCGCCGCCCGGTCGGCCGGGGCGACGATCGCGGCCGGCCGCGGAGCCGGCCCGCAGCCGGGCGGGAACGCCTCCCTGATGACGCACGCCTGGCTGTTCACCGGCCCGCCCGGGGCCGGGCAGGTCACCGCCGCGCGCGCGTTCGCCGCGGCCCTCCAGTGCACCAGCCCGGACCTCGCGCTCGGCGGTACGCCCGGCTGCGGGTTCTGCGACGGCTGCCACACCGTGCTGGCCGGCAGCCACGCCGACGTCAAGTACGTCCGGACCGACGGCCTGTCCATCGGCGTCGGCGACATGCGCGAGCTCGTGCTGCGCGCCTCCAGCTACCCGACCGGCGGCCGCTGGTCGGTGATCCTGGTCGACGCCGCCCACCGGCTCACCGAGGCCGCCGCGAACGCGCTGCTCAAGGGCGTGGAAGAGCCCTCCCCGCGCACCGTCTGGCTGCTCTGCGCCCCCTCCGTCCAGGACGTGCTGCCGACCATCCGCTCGCGCTGCCGCCTGCTCGTCCTGCGCACGCCCGCCGCCGAGGCCGTCGCCGACATGCTGGTCCGCCGCGACGGCGTCGACCCGGAGACGGCCCGGCTGGCCGCACTCGCCGGGCAGGGCGACGTCGAGCGCGCGCGCCGCCTCGCCGTCGACGACCAGGCCCGCACCCGCCGCGCCGAGGTGCTGCGGATCCCGCTGGAGGTCGGCGACATCGGCGGCTGCCTGGCCGCCGCCCAGCGTCTCGTCGACACCGCCAAGGCCGACGCCGAGGCGCTCGCCGAGACCCAGGACGCCAAGGAGACCGACGACCTGAAGGCCGCCTACGGCGCCGCCGAGGGCAGCAAGGCGCCGCGCGGCATGGCCGGGGCGGTCAAGGAGCTGGAGAAGCGGCAGAAGAGCCGGGCCACCCGCACCCGCCGGGAGACCCTCGGCGTCGCGCTGCTCGACCTGCTCGGCTTCTACCGGGACGTGCTCGCGCTCCAGCTCGGCTCCAGCGGCACCCTCGCCAACGAGGACCAGCGGCAGGCCCTGAACCGGGTCGCGCAGGACGGCCCGCCGGAGGGCACGCTGCGCCGGATCGAGGCGGTGCTCGCCTGCCGGCAGGCGCTGGACCGCAACGTGGACCCGCTGCTCGCCGTCGAGGCGATGACGGTGGCGCTGCGCGCGGGCTGAGCTGCGTTGCCGGGCCGTCGGGCCGCTGGTCCGTCGGTCCGCCGGGCCGCCGGGCCGCCGGGCCGCCGGGCCCTTGGGCCGCTGGGCCGCTGGGCCGTTCGGGGTGGGACCGTCGGGTCGGGTGCCCGGCGTAGGCCTCCCGGAGCCGTCCCGTTGTCCCACCTTCGAGTGAACGATCGATACGCGCCGGGCACACCCGCGTGCGACCGTCCGCCCGTTGTGCACGCTGGGGGCCGACTGTGCCCCGGTGCCGGGGCCGTCGCCCCCGTACGGCACCGGGTCCCGTCCGGCGCCGGCCCTCCTCCCGAGGCGGTGCGTCCCATGGTTCGTTCGCTCCTCGTCATCCCCCTGCTGATGGCCGCGCTGGGCGGGATCTGGCTGGCCCGCGGCGCGCTCCAGCGCTGGCGCGACCTGCGCGCCGCCGCGACCTACGAACTGGCCGGTGAACGCTGGCCGATGCTGGTGCGGGCGGCCGGAGCGATGATCTGCGGGGTCTGCGTCACCGCGTTGACGCTGCTCACGGCGCTCGGGGCGTTCGGCGGCCTGACCCCCCGCGGCCAGGAATCGGACCGGGCCGAGTCGATGGTCGGCGCGGCGGGTGCGGGCCCGGGCGGGGGACCGGCGGTCCGGCAGCAGCCGGCGCCGCCCGTCGTGGCGGAGCCGGCCGCGGCCTCCGGCGCCCCGTCGGCCGCCGTGAGCCACTTCGACGGCGTCGGCCAGCCGGGCGGCGGCGAACTGCTGCAGTCCGCCGTGCCCGGCCCGGACGGGCAGCCGCGCACCGTCCGGGTCTGGCTGCCGCCGCAGTACGCCAAGGAGCCGAACGCGCGCTTCCCGGTCGTCGTGATGCAGGCGGCCACCCCGCGCAAGACCGCCGACGCCGAGGTCCCGGACGTCTTCGAGGGCCTCACCGCGGCCCTGCAGACCGGCCGCGCCCGCCCCTTCATCCTGGTCGCCCCCGAGGCGCCGAACGGCACCGCGCACCCCTGCGACCTGGTCGCCGCCGCGCCGGCCGCCGTCGCCGACGACGAGACGCTGCGCGCCGCCATCGCCGCCTCGTTCCGCATCCTGGCGCCCGGCCCGGCCTCCTGGGGCACCCTCGGTGTCGAGGGCGGTGCGCCGTGCGCGGCCGCCGCCGGGCTGTCCCGCCCCGACCTGTACGGCGCGGCCGCCGCGGTGTCCGGCCGCTACGACGCCGCCGCGCTCACCCAGGCCGGCGCCGAGGCCCCGGCCGGTAGCGCGGCGAAGCTCCTGCTGGCCGCCGCCAAGGCCGACACGGCCGGGCTGGACACGGCCCGCAAGCTCCAGGCCGCGCTCCAGGCCGGGGCCGGACCGGCGGCCAAGGCCGAGGTGAAGATCTCCGACAACGTGCAGGACTACACCCCCGACCGGGAGCGGATGCGGCTCGTCCGGCAGGCGGCGCAGTACCTGGCCGACGCGCTGGCCAAGGCGTCCTGACCCGGTGTGGACGGGGCGTCGCCGCCCGGTGCCCGTGGCGGGTGCCGGGCGGCGCGCTGTGGTGCAATGCGAGGCGGGTCGCCGGGCGACGACCCTGGGTGACGATCGAGAGGGCTCGGATGATCGCGAGGGGTCGGATGAGGGCCACCGGGCGGGTACTGGCCGCGGCGCTCGCCGTCGGGCTGCTGGCGGGCGGGTGCGGTGCGGGTTCGTCGGGTTCGTCGAGCTCGTCGGGTTCAGAGGGTTCAGACGGCTCAGCGGGCTCAGCGGGTTCGTCCGGGGCGGGGGGCGCCGGGTCGTCCACCCCGGCCCCGCCCGGGGTCACGCCGCTGGAGCCGCTGCCCGCCGCCGTCCCGGCCGGGCTGGCCCCGTACTACGCGCAGCGGCTCGACTGGCAGTCGTGCGACGGCGGGTTCGAGTGCACCGCCTTCCGGGTGCCGCTGGACTACGACCGGCCCGGCGACGGCGACCTCACCCTGGTGGCGGCCCGCGCCACCGCCGTCCCAGCGGGCTCGGGTTCGGGTTCGGGTTCCGCGGAGGGGGCCGGGGGCGGCCGGCTCGGCTCGCTGCTGCTCAACCCCGGCGGGCCCGGCGGCTCGGCGGTCGAGTACCTGGAGGCCGCCGCCCGGACGTACGACAGCGGCGTGCGCGCCCGGTACGACCTGGTCGGCCTCGACCCGCGCGGAGTCGGCCGCAGCAACCCGGTCACCTGCCTGAGCGGCGACCGGATGGACGCCTACACCGCCGTCGACCTCACCCCCGGCGACCAGCACGGAATCGACGCGCTGATCGCCGCCGACAAGGAGTTCGCCGAGGGCTGCCGGCAGCGCGCCGGGGCGGCGCTCGGCCACCTCGGCACCGTCGAGGCCGCCCGCGACATGGACGTGCTGCGCGCCCTGCTCGGCGACGAGCGGCTGAACTACGTCGGCAAGTCCTACGGCACCTTCCTCGGCGCCACCTACGCCGGGCTCTTCCCCGGCCGGGTCGGGCGGCTGGTGCTGGACGGCGCGGTGGACCCGTCGCTCGACTCGGTCACCGGCAACCGCACCCAGGCCGGCGGCTTCGAGACCGCCTGGGCCGCCTTCGCCAAGGACTGCGCCAAGCACGAGGACTGCCCGCTCGGCCGCACCGAACAGCAGATCGGCGATCAGCTCACCGCCCTGCTCGCCACCGTCCAGGCCCACCCGCTGACCAGCACCGACCGCGGCCGCCGACTCACCGCGGCCCAGGCGACCACCGGCGTCATCCAGGCCATGTACGCCGACTTCCTCTGGCCCAAGCTGCGCACCGCGCTCACCGACGCCAAGGCCGGCGACGGCACCAGCCTGCTGAGGCTCTCCGACTCCTACTACGGGCGCGAGGCGGACGGCTCGTACCCCAACCTGATGTTCGCCAACACGGCGGTGAACTGCCTCGACCTGCCCGCCCCGTTCGCCGGGCCGGAGGACGTCCAGCGCGCCGTGCCGGACTTCGAACAGGCCTCGCCGCACTTCGGCCGCGACATGGCGTGGATGGCGCTGGCCTGCACCTACTGGCCCATCCGGGCCACCGGCACGGCGCACACCATCCGGGCCGCCGGCGCCGCCCCCATCGTCGTCGTCGGCACCACCCGCGACCCGGCCACCCCGTACGCGTGGGCCCAGGCGCTGGCCGGGCAACTGGAGTCCGGACGCCTGCTCACCTACGACGGGGACGGCCACACCGCGTACGGGCACCACGACGCCTGCGTGGACGGCGTGGTCAACCGCTACCTGCTGGCGGGCGAGGCACCGGAGCCGGGCAAGCGCTGCGCCCGGTAGGAGGGATGGTTTCCGCTTCAACCGACCGCCGGTGCGACGTTACGATGAGCGCCCCCCGCCCTCATCCCCTCCCCGGAGCGCACCGTGCTCGGAGTCAACGACCTGGCGACGTACGTCCTCGGCGCCCTCGTCATCGTCCTACTGCCCGGCCCCAACTCCCTGTACGTGCTGTCCGTCGCCGCCCGCAAGGGCATCCGGACCGGCTACCAGGCCGCCGCCGGCGTCTTCGTCGGCGACCTCACCCTGATCAGCCTCACCTCGCTGGGCGCCGCCTCCCTCCTCAAGGCCAACCCGGCCGTCTTCGCCGTGGTCAAGCTCGGCGGCGCCGCCTACCTGCTCTGGATCGGCTACGGCATGCTCCGCGCCGCCCGCCAGCTCTGGCGCGAACGCCGGAGCGCCGACAACCCCGACAACCCCGCCGCCACCGCCGAACCGGCCGCCGAACCCGTCGAGCGCCCGTTCCGCCGCGCCCTGGTGATCAGCCTGCTGAACCCGAAGGCGATCCTCTTCCTGCTCTCCTTCTTCACCCAGTTCGTCGACCCGGCCTACGGTCAGCCGGCTCTCTCCTTCGGCCTGCTCGGCGGCATCCTCCAGACCTTCAGCGTGCTCTACCTCTCCCTGCTGATCTTCGCCGGCACCACCCTCGCCGCCACCTTCCGCCGCCGCAGGCGCCTCTCCGCCACCCTCACCAGCGGCGTCGCCGTCCTCTTCGCCGGCTTCGCCGCCAAACTCGCCGTCTCCTCCGCCTGACCCCCACCCCCGCCAACCGGGTGTGGATCACCCGCGAAACCTGTGTAGACTGGCCCGCGTTGCCACCACGCGTGACAACGGTGCCGCCTTAGCTCAGCTGGCCAGAGCAACGCACTCGTAATGCGTAGGTCGCGGGTTCGAATCCCGCAGGCGGCTCTGTAGAAGCCCCAGGACTCACTCGCCGTGACCTGGGGCTTTTGCGTGCGTGGGGTGGGGGTCAGGGGGTGGGCCAGTCGGCCCAGGCGGCGGAGGTCATGGTGACCAGGACGGTGCGGTCGCCCGTGTAGGGGGCTCGGCCGTGGCTGGCGAGGATGTTGTCGACGACCATGACGTCGCCCTGTGTCCAGTCGGGGGCGAGGGTGGTGCGGTCGAAGGCGGCGTGGATCTCGGCCAGGGTGTCGGCGTCGATGGGGCTGCCGTCGCCGAAGTAGGCGTTGCGCGGCAGGTTCTGTTCGGGGAAGACGGCGAGGAGCGCCTCGGTGGTCCTCGCGGGCAGCGAGCCGATGTGGAAGAGGTGGGCCTGGTTGAACCAGACGGTCTCGCCGGTCACCGGGTGCCGGGTGAGCGCCGGGCGGACCTGGCTGGTGCGCAGCAGGTCACCCTCCCACTCCCAGGCGATGCCGTTGTCGCGGCAGTAGGCCTCGATGTGCCTGCGGTCCTCGGTCTGGAAGGCCTCCTGCCAGGAGAGGCCGATGCCGTCGTGGTAGGCACGGGTGTAGCGCACGCCGAGGGCGGAGAACTTCTCGACCAGCTCGGCCGGGAGTCCGGTGAGGACGGTGCGGCTGTCCGCGACCGGGGTCTGGCCGCCGGTGCGCGGGGTGCGGGTGGCGAGGAAGAAGAGGTGGTCCGGCCAGCGCGAGGAGTAGGAGCTCTCGTTGTGCTGGGGGATGCGCTGGTCGGCCGGGTACTCGGTGGAGGTGTAGACGCTGCCGGCGACCCGCGAGCGCGGGGTGGAGCGCTCGGTGTACTCCAGGGCGCCGCCGCCGAGGACGGCGGCCACCCCGGCCAGCTCGTCGGTGGAGGCGACTGCGGCGCCGACGAGTCTCAGCGAGCCGTGGCGCAGGGTCAGTCGGCGTAGTTCGGGGCGGTGGGCGAGCAGCCACTCGCCGCGCTCCGCCCGGTCGGGAACGGTGGCGACGGGCTGCACCGTCCCGCTCTCTTCGAGGAAGGACACTTCAAGGTCCGTACGCGATCTCGTCACGGCGGCTTCACCTCGTCTGTGCGGTGGTGGCGGGGATCGGGAACGCCATCATCTTCGCGGCGTGGCTGTTGCCGGGGACAGGCGATTAAGAGAGGCCCGAAAACGTCTGGCGAACGCGGGGCCGGGGCCGCGCCGGGGCCGGGGCCCCGGCGGTGGGCCGAGGGCTAGCGGCCGGCCAGGATGGACCTGCCGTGGGGCGCGTTCCGGTGCGGCGCCGTGCCCGGGGGGTGGGCCAGGAGGCGGGTGCCGCCGTTCAGCAGGGAACGGCCCAGGGGTGTCACGGTGTGCAGGACGAGGTTGCGGGTGCGACGGGTGGCGATCAGGCCGGCCGCCCGCAGGACCGAGGTGTGCTGGCTGACGGCGGCGTTGGACACGCCGACGCGGTCGGCGAGTTCGCCGTTGGTGCTGCCGTTGAGCAGGGCCTCCAGCAGGGCGGCCCGGGTCTTGCCGACGAGGCTGGCGAGGGCCTCGCCCTGGGCGGAGTCGAGCGGCCGCTCGGCCTCGCGGGTGCCGAGCACGGCGTCCCCGCGGGAGTCCGGGCGGATCGGGAAGACCAGGGCCGGGGCCGGTTCGGCCTTGACCACGGTGGCGTGCGGCGGGACCACGGCGGGCGCGGTCAGGAACAGCGACGGCGTGATGAGCAGGCCGCGGCCGCTGAGCTCGATGGTCTGGTCCCGGTCGTCCTCGACCTCCAGGACCGGTGCCCGCCAGTGGACGCGCGGGTGCAGGGCCTGGAGCAGCGTCTCCACCCCGGAGGCGCTCATGATCTGCCGGTAGGCGTCGGTGTCGCGGACCAGCCGGGCGTGGATGGCCTGCCAGTACGGGAGGACGGCGATCGTGCCGAACTCCTGGACCAGGCCGTCCGGTCCGGAGGAGAGGTCCTCACCGGCGGTTCGTGTCGGAAGTCGCGGTAACGGGTCGGACGGATCGTCCACCTGCGGCGGCGGAGCGCCGAGCAGATCCCAGATGGTCCGTCCGGAAAGGTCGAAGCGGTGTATCAGGCGTTGGAGCTCTTCTCGGCTCCGTACGCTGTTGGTGACTGTCTGATGCCATCTTCGGAAGTAACCACCCGAGTTCTTCGACCAGTTGTCCAAGGCGAACGCCGCCTCGGCCTCGGCTGTCGGTGGTCCGGCGACCCGGACGCGGACGAGATCCTCCATGGAAAAGACGATGCGGCTCACGAACGTGTTTTCCCTTCCCCCGAAGAGAACTTGGCCACGCGGACGTTCGGCCGAAGCTCCCCCTATTCGACTGGGGGCAATCATCGCCGTTCGCCGGCGCGCCGGGGTATCCCCCGTTCGGGAGATCCGCAGGGGCGGGCCGAGGAGTCGCACACGGTGACAGGAAGGGTGGGGGCGGTGGAGGTGCGGCGAACAGGGGGTGTTCCACCCGGGTTTCGTCCCTATTCCCCACCCCGCTGCATGGTGCCGCCCTCCCAGGCCCAGGCGGCGATCTCGACCCGGTTGCGCACCTTCAACTTCGTCTGGACACTGGCCAGATGGGATTTGACGGTGGAGAGGGAGATGGCCAGCGTCTCGCCGATCTCCTGGTTGGTGCGGCCGCGGGCGACCAGCCGTGCCACGTCGAGTTCCCGGTCGGTCAGGACGGTCGGGGAGAGCGTCGTCGCGGCGGCCTGGGCCGCTCCGGGCCCGGCGGCGGAGAGCCGCTTGAGCAGCCGCACGGTGACGGCGGGGGAGACCATCGCGTCGCCGGCGGCGACCGCGCGGACCGCCTCGATCAGCAGGGTCGATCCGCTGTCCTTGAGCAGGAAGCCCTGGGCGCCGCCGCGCAGCGCGCCGTAGACGTACTCGTCCAGGTCGAAGGTGGTGACCACGACCACCCGCAGCGGGTCGCTCACCCCGGGGCCGGCCAGCAGCCGGGTGACCTGCAGGCCGTTCAACCGGGGCATGCTGATGTCTACCAGGCAGACGTCGGGCCTCAGCCGGCGGGCGAGTTCGACGCAGGTGGCGCCGTCGGCGGCCTCGCCGAGCACCTCGATGTCGGGCTGGCTGTCGAGGATCAGCCGGAAGCCGGTGCGGACCATGTCCTGGTCGTCCGCGATGAGCACCTTGATGGTCATGCCGGCATCCTCCGAGTGCTGGGGTCCGTGTTCCTCACGGGGAGCAGGGCCGTCAGTTCCCATCCTCCCGTATCGTCCGGGCGCTCGGTGAGCGTTCCTCCGACCGCCCGGACGCGCTCCTGGAGCCCGAGGAGGCCGAGGTCCTGCTGTCCGAGGTGGGGGACACGCAGACCCTTGCGGGGCGTTCCCCCGCGTGGCGGTCCGTTGCGCACGGTGGCCTCCAGGGTGGACGGGCCGAGGCCTATCCGTACGGTGACCCCGGTGGCGTCCGGGGCGTGCCGGCGCACGTTGCTCAGGCCCTCGGTGATCACCCGGTGCGCGGTGGTGACGATCTCGGGCGCGAGCCGGGCGGTGAGCGCGGCCTCGTCCAGCTGCAGGTCCACCGGAGTGCCGCCCCGGCGGAAGGACTCCACCATGACGGGTATGTGCGCGATGCCCTGCCCCGAGAGCGGCGAGGCGGCGGCCAGGTCGGTTCCCTCGCGCAGCATGGCGACCAACTGCCGCATCGATTCCAGGGATTCGCTGCCGGCCTGCTCGATGTCGTCGAAGATCGGGACGACTTCCTGCGGCGCGGTCTGCCAGATCGCCCGGCCGGCTTGAGCCAGCACGATGATGCCGGTGACGTGGTGGGCGACGAAGTCGTTGAGGTCGTTGGCGAGGTCGATCAGTTCGTCGCGGCGAACCTGTTCCACGGCCTGGAGCCGGCGGGTGTCGGCCGCGCGCAGGTAGCAGCCGAGGGCGATCGCGGCGCCGGCGACGATGGCCAGCAGCATGACGGTCAGCACTGTCCCGGAGGCGCTGCGGGAGACCCGTGCGGCCAGCCCCAGTAGGGCGGTCACCAGGGCGGTGCAGGTGCCGAGGACGGCGGCGCGGGCGCGGATGTGCCGGGCGGTGGTGATCAGCAGGAGGCTCAGCGCGAGCAGCTCCATCAGCCCGGGGGAGTCCTGCTCGGTGCCGCGGACGAAGCCCACGGCGGACCAGATCAGCGACCAGAGCGCGGCCGTCCCGGCGCGCAGTTCGGGCCGGCCGCGCGGGCCGAACAGCACCAGGGCGGCCGGGACCAGCCCGGCGAGCGGCAGCAGCGGTCCGGCGGTGTCCAGACTCATGGCCAGGTCCAGCAGCCACAGCACGCCGAACCCGACCGCCAGGGCGGCCCGGGCGGCGCGCGGCAGGGTGGACACCGGCGTCGCCGGGGACGCCTCGTCCGGGGCCGGGTGGGCGAGGAGGTCTCGGAGGCTGGGGAGCCGCACGGGCCGGCCTTTCGGGTCGGTGGAGTCGGACGGTCGATCAGGGAACGGGAGGCCGGAAGGTCGCGGGGGAGCGGGGCGGGTGAGGCGGGTGGGGCGGTCGGTGCCGTCGGCTGGACGGGGATGGCCGGAGCGGCGCCCGGACGGGGGTGCCGGGCGCCGCTCGGGGCCTGGCGCCGGGGGCCGGGGCCTGTCTCGGAGGGCGGTGGTTCAGCGGTTGGCGCGCCGTACGGAGTCCACGCCGAGGGCCAGGGCGGCCAGTAGCACCGCGGCGGCGGCCACCGCGGCCGTGCCCGGGCCCTTGCCCTCCGCCACGCCGAGGAAGTCGACCTCGGGGATGCGGTTGAACATCGCGTACCAGAGCAGCGGGTAGAGCGCCTGGAACAGCCGGGGACCGCGGCTGACGATCCCGCAGAGCATCGCCAGGGCGGGCACCACCAGAGCGCCGACCAGGGCGGCGACCGCCGCGCCGGTGTCGCCGGAGGCGATCAGCCGGACGATCGGCACCGCGGTGACGGCCAGCGCCACGGCGATCCCGGCGAGCAGTCCTGCCAGCAGTCGGCGGCCCGCGGCCGGGCAGGCGGCGAGCAGGTCGTCGATGCTCCCGGCGCCGGCGTGGTTGCCCATCCGGGACCAGATGAGCACCGGCCAGAGCACGGTGAGCGGCAGCACCGGGTGGAGGACGTTCCCGCTCGGGACGAACGCGGCGAGCACGGCCAGGGCCAGCGTGCCCAGCCACCACCAGCGCATGCCCTGGAGCAGGATGCGCACCTCGCCGACCAGTGTGGGCAGGAAGGACGAGCCCGTCCGGGGCGGCGTCAACAGGGACGGGTCGAGGCCGAAGGAGGTGCCCGCGCCGGCGGCCGGCTCCTCGGCGTGGTCCGCGTGCTCGGCACCGGTCCGGTCGGCCGCGCCCTTGGCGCCCGGGACCAGCGCGCCGACCGCGCCGATGGCGGCGGACGGGTCGAAGCGGCGGAACCAGAGCACCGACAGCAGCGCGGCCACCAGCGAACCGGCCACCAGCAGCGCGGCGTTGGCCAGCAGGCCGCCGCCCAGGTTGCCGAGACCGAGGCCCTGCCAGTCGAAGGTGACCGGGGTCTTGTCGTCGGAGGTGAGGCCGACGCCGAAGCGCACCGCCTCGGCCGGGTGGCCGGCCGCCGAGATCGCCTGGCGCATCGACTCGCTGATCCGTTCCATGCTCAGCAGGTCGTACGCGCCGGAGGCCTGGGAGGCCATGATGCCGACCAGCCAGACCACGAACCAGATCAGCGCGCCGATGCCGCCGCGCAGGCCCGGCAGGGTGTCGAAGAGCACCGCGCAGGCGGCGACGAGGGCCAGCAGCGGGAGCGTGATCAGGACGAAGGGCAGCAGCAGGCGCACGACGTCGACGTGGTACGACTCGCCCTTGACCAGCTGCACGCCGAACGCGGTCACCGCGAGGGCGAGCAGCATCGAGCCGAGCACCAGCAGGTTGCTGCAGAACTTGCCGAACAGGTACGAGGGCCGGGTCATCGGCGTGGCCGCGAGGATCTGGCCGACGCCGTTGCGCTCGTCCTTGGGGACGGTGCCGCGGGTGATGTTGAAGCCGGCCAGCGCCAGCCAGACGGCGCCGCCGAGCGCGGTGACGGTGCCGACGTAGCCGCTGGTGTACAGGCCCCGGTAGCCGCTGATCTGGAAGACCTGCCAGGTCGAGGAGCCGACCGGGGCGGCCAGCAGGCCCAGGGCGAGCGTGCCGAGCAGGACCACCAGGTAGGCGGGGCGGCGTCGGCGCTCCCGGAAGTCGGCGAGGGCGAGCGCGGTGACGGTGCCCGCCATCAGCGCACCACCGCCTGCGGGGCGGCCGGAGCCGGGGCGGAGGTCAGCAGCAGGTAGGCGTCGTCGAGCCGCGGCGGGACCGGCTCGGCGTGCTGGGCGGGCGCGTGCGGGGAGATCACCCGGGCGCGGACGCCCTGCGGGGTGCGCGTGGTGCCGCCGAGGACGAAGCGCGAGCGCAGGGCCGGGATCTGGTCGGAGGCCACGGTGAGCTCCCAGATCGAGCCCTCGGCGAGCCGCAGGAGCTCCTCCGGGGTGCCGTGGTGGATCAGCCGGCCCTTGCCCATGATGGCGATCCGGTCGGCGGTGGCCGCCACGTCGGAGACGATGTGGGTGGAGAGGATCACGATCCGCTCGGAGCCGAGGCCGGTGAGCAGGTTGCTGAACCGCATCCGCTCCTCCGGGTCGAGGCCGACGGTCGGCTCGTCGACGATCAGCAGCTGGGGGTCGTTGAGCAGCGCCTGGGCGATGCCGACCCGCTGGCGCATGCCGCCGGACATCGAGCCGAGCCGCTGCTTGGCGGCTCCGGAGAGGTTGACCAGGTCGAGCAGCTCGGTGATCCGGGCGTTCGCGGAACGGCCCTGCAGCCCCTTGGCCGAGGCCAGGTAGGAGAGGAACTCGCGGGCGGTCAGCTGCGGGTAGACGCCGAAGTCCTGTGGCAGGTAGCCGATGGTGCGGCGCAGCGGGCCGGGGTTCTCGGCGATGTCGGTGCCGTTCCAGAACACCTGGCCGGAGGTCGGCTTGGTGACGGTGGCCAGGATCCGCATCAGGCTGGACTTGCCGGCGCCGTTGGAGCCGAGCAGGCCGAGCACGCCGGGGCGCAGGGTCAACGAGAAGGAGTCCACCGCGCGCTTGCCGCCGCGGTACTCCTTGGTCAGGTCGGTGATCTGGAGTTCCATCGCTCAGTCTTTCGTGTTGACGCGGACGACGCCGACCTTGGAGGCGACGGTGATGGCGTGGGCGGAGTTCGGGTCCTCGCCGACCTCCACGTGGGGGTTGGACGAGCCGGCCTTGGCCTCGACGTGGTAGCGGGTGCCGTCCTCGGGGACCCGCACGGTGATGCTGCCGGTGTCGGACTCGGCCTTGACCCTGTCGGGCGCCTTGACGAAGGTCAGCTTCACGCTGCCGTTCTCGTTGGCGACGTCCACGTCGGTGGAGGAGAGGCCGCTCGCGTCGACCTTGCCCTTGTCGGTGCGGACGGTGAGCGGCGCGGCGAGGCCGTCGAGGTCCACCGAGCCCTGCTCGGTCTTCACGTCGAGCTTGCCGTCGACGCCCTTGGCGGTGACGCCGGCCGATCCGCTGCCCTGGACGGTCACGGCCACGCCCTTGGGGACGTGCACGGTGTACTGGGCCTTGCAGTTGAGGACGATGCCGCTGCACTTGCCGGACAGCTTGAGGGTCTCGCCCTCCAGCGTCCAGGCGGCGTTGCCGTCCTTCGCGGCCTGGCCGGCGAGCCTGCGGTCGGCCCTGAGGGTGGTGCCGTCGGCGGGCACCAGGGTCACATCCTTGTCGGTGTCCACGGTGAGGTGCGTGCCCTGGAAGCCGAAGTCCTTGGAATCGTTGCGGGGTTGGGCGTCCAGGTCGTCGCTCACACCGCAGCCCGTGAGTGCGATGGCCAGCGCGGAGATCGGGGCCACCCAGGCCAGCTTGGCGGTCGACATTTTCATACCCGTCATGCTCCCGGCGGGGCCGGGGCGGCAACATCCGCCTTTCGGGAGAGATCGGCGGGGCGCCTCGTCCCTTTGGCCGAGGACGTGCTCTCGTTCTTTCGGCCGGGGCGGCACGGGTGAACGGACTCGGGTGGACCGGGGGTTCACTATACGAATTCCTCGGGGAAAGAGCGCCCGCCCGGCACGGGCCGATGAAGGCCGTGCCGGGCGGGCGGGGAAGGGGTGTTCGGAAGCGGTTGTCGCGGGCCGCCGGCTCCGGCCTCAGATCAGCACGGTCCGCTTTCCGGTGACGGCGCTGATTCGCCGGGCGTCGCGGGTGAGATTGACCCGCTTGAGCCAGCGGTCGGTGCCGTCGAAGCGGCAGCGGAAGGACTCCCGGCCGTGCACCACCCGGAAGTTGTCGACGAAGACCAGGTCGCCGGGGGCGAGCGAGATCCGCTCCACGTGCTCGCCGAGGACGGCCTGGACGGTCTCCACGGCTTCGGCGGCCGCGTCGTCGCCGGGCAGCGGGCGCATGAAGTCGATGTCGAAGCGCAGGTAGGGGGTGTTCGGGGGGCCGAACAGCACGGCGCCGAGCTGCGAGCCGTCGCCGGCGCTGTCGGGCAGCGAGCCGAGGTTGTGGGAGTCGTCCGGGAGGAACAGGAAGCGCTCCTGGAACAGCACCTCGCGGACGTCCTGAGGCAGGTCGAGCGCCTCGGCGCGGACGTAGGTGGTGCCCACCTGGGTGGGGTTGCGCAGGCACAGCAGGGCCACGTAGTCGCTGCGGCAGGGGTGGAAGACGTCCTCGGTGTGGAAGTTGAGCTCCCTGGTGCTGCTGGCGCTGGTCAGCGAGTTGTCGTCCTCGGGGGTGGGGCAGACGTCGTGGACCAGCCGGCCGGCCTGCTGGCTGGTCCAGCCGAACGGCTCGGCGAGTCCGGCGCCGACCAGGGCCAGCACGCCCTCCTCGTGCCAGCCCGCGCCGAGCTTGGCGGCCGGCTCCCAGCCGAGCGGGGTGGGCTCCAGATCGGCCCGGACCGGCAGGTTGGAGACCACGGTGATGGCCTCCCCGCCGGTCCGCGTCGCGGCGAGGAAGGTCCGCAGCCGCTCGGGCAGCCGCTGGGCGGCGCCGGTGGCGGCCGCGGACATCCGCGAGGGGTCCTGGTCGCCGTTCAGCGACTCCAGGAATTCATCGGCGAGAACCGCGATCTCGTCGCGCTCTTCATCGTGCAACCGCAGCGTGGACACCGCTTTCCTTTCTTTCGCGTCGGTGCGCCCTGGGGATTTCCGGTCAGGACGCGATGGAGCGTGGGCGGAGGTCGTTCCAGTTGCTCTCGACGTAATTCAGACATTCCTCCCTGGAGTCGGGTCCGTACGTCGACGACCAACCGTCTGGAACGTCGAGGAAATCCGGCCAGAGGCTGTGCTGGTTCGCCTGGTTGACCAAAACCCGGAAGGTGCCGTCGGCGTTCTCGAACGGGTTGCCCATTCGTCTCTCCCTGAACTGGTGGGGCTGGTACTGGCACCGCTCATGCTGGGAATCGGTTCGGCGTGCTGACAAGCTCGTTAAGCCAGGCCTTAAATCAGAAAACGGACCCTTCGGCTTCGCTTCGCCGAATGCCTGCGGCGGGCCGGTATGTCGCGCTGACCTGCGGTTATCGTGCCCTGCTTAAGGAGCTGGAGCCTGCTGTTGGTTTCGATCGAAACTGATGGCACCTGCCGGAAACCGAACAGGAGGCATCCATGTCGATCACTGAAGTGGCGATACCCGGGGCAAAACTGACATCGGCCGACATCTACAACTCGGCGGTGGCATCCTGGGCAATTGCCGCAGCCTGGGAGGTGGGCGCGCTCGACGAACTGGACGGCGCCGCCTCTCTGGATGCGGAGGAACTGGCGGAAAAGCTCGGGCTGGACCCGGTCGCGTCCCGCGGGATGTTCCAGGCGCTCGCCTCGGTCGGGGTCGTCACCCGCGATGGCGGCACCGTCAGCCCCGGCCCGATCTTCGACGAGGTGAACACCTACCGGTCGTACTTCCACTGGCTCAGCCGGGGCTGCTCCGGTCTTTATACCGAAATGCCCTCGGTGCTCCGAAAAGAGAACCGGGTCGGCTCCTTCCACCACCGCGACGGCGCGGCCATCGGCTACGCCTGCCGCGAGCTGTCCTCGTTCTCGTTCGACCCGGCGTTCTGGGCCGCGATGGATCGGCTGCCGTTCGACTTCAAGGTCGCCGCCGACCTCGGCTGCGGCAGCGGCGAGCGGCTCATCCAGCTCGCCAACCGCTACCCCGGCACCCGCGGGCTCGGCCTCGACATCGGCCTCCCGGCCGTCGAGATGACCACCCGTGAGGTGGCCAGGGCCGGCCTGTCCGACCGCATCACCGCTCTCCAGGCGGACGCCCGCGACCTGGCCCCGCACCCCGTCTTCGCGGAGGTCGAGCTGCTCACCTGCTTCATGATGGGCCACGACTTCTGGCCCCGCGAGAACGCCGTCAAGTCGATGCGCACCCTGCGCGAGCGGTTCCCCAACGTGCGCCGCTTCCTGCTGGGCGACACCACCCGCACGGTCGGCTACCCGGACCGCGGGATCCCGCTGTTCAACCTCGGCTTCGAGTCCGCCCACGACCTGATGGGGGTGTACGTGCCCACCCTGGACGAGTGGTACGGGGTCTTCGAGGAGACCGGCTGGAAGCTGGCCGGCGAGCAGCGGATCGAGTCGCCCGCCGCCTCCGTCGTCTTCGAGTTGGAGTGACCCCGACACCATGACGACCACCTCGGCAACCCCCACCAGGAGCGTCGACCCGGCCAGCGCCGGCGGGCTCGGCCGGCTGCTGCATCGACTGATCCGCCGGCACACCGTCCCCGGAGCCCAACTCGCCATCCTGCACCGGGGCGTGACCTCGGTGGTGGTGGCCGGGGAGGAGCGCCACGACAGCGGCCGGCCGGTCGTCGCGGAGTCCCGGTTCCCGGTCGGCTCGCTCACCAAGCCGTTCACCGCCGCGCTGCTGACGACCCTGGCGGGTGAGGGCGAGGTGGACCAGGACGCCCCGCTCGGCGAGCAGTTCCGCGAGTTCGCGGCGCTGCCCGGGGCGCTCGGAAGCGAACTGACGCTGCGGCACCTGCTCACCCACACCGGCGGACTGCCCGGGAGTCACCCCGCCGAGCAACCGCCGGCCGACCGCGACCAGTACCTCAGGGAGGCCGCGGCGACCGTGGTCTGCCCGCCGGGCACGGCCTTCTCCTACTCCAACGTCGGGCTGGTGGCGGCCGGCCGAGTCGCCGAACTGGCCCTCGGCATGCCGTGGGAGGAGGCCGTCACCTCGGTCCTGCTGCGTCCGCTCGGCATTCGAGCGGCCTTCGTCACCGGTTCGGGCGCCGCCGCCGGGCACGTCCCCGGGCACGCCGTGCAGCCGGCGTACGGTACCGCCCGCCCGGTGGCCCAGCTGCTGCCGTCGGTGGAGGCGCCGGCCGGCGCGCTCGCGCTCGCCGCCGCGGACCTGCTGCGGTTCGGCACCCTGCTCGCGGACGAACCGGTGCGCCCGCGCGGGCCGCTGCTGCCGCCGCCCCGGGTCACCGAGGCGATGCGCCGGATCGAGCCGAACACCGACGCGTTCGGCCTGGCCGACGCCTGGGGCCTCGGCCTCGCGCACCACCTGGCCCCGGACGGCCGGACCTGGGTCGGTCACGACGGCACCGGCGACGGCACCTCCTGCCACCTGCGGGTCGACCCGCAGGAGGGCACGGTCGTCGCGCTGACCACCAACGCGGGCACCGGACTCGCGCTCTGGGACGACCTGCTGGCCGAACTGGGCGAGGCCGGGATCGAGGTCGGCAGTCACCCGTTCACCCGGCTGCGCGGCGACGCGCCGCCGGCCCCCGAGCACCTCCTCGCCGACTGCGCGGGGACCTACCGCAACGGCGCCACCGAGTACCGCCTGGTCCGTGACCCGGACGGCCTGCGGCTCGACCAGGGAGGCCGACCGTTCGCCCGGCTCGCCGTCCGGTCGGACCTGGCGTTCTCGGTCGTCGAGCTGACCACCGAGCGGACCGGTTACACCGGCCGCTTCCACCGGGACCCGGACACCGGGCGGATCGACCGCATGCAGGTCGGCGGGCGCCTGGCGGCCCGGTGGTGAGCGGCGGTACACGGCAGTAACCAGCGTGTTCCGGACTCCCGCGACCCGCGGGAGTCCGAAGCCGTCGTCGGACCGGACGGCCGGCTGAACGGGCAGAGCAGACCGAAGGGCAGGAGACACAACCATGTCGCACGAGGCGGCTTCCCCGGACGCACGGCTCATCACTGGCACCGACCCGGCGTCGGCGGAGGCGGCAGGGTGGCACGCGGGACCGCCGGCGCCCGCCGCCGGCACCCTGCCCGAGCTGCTGCGCCGGCAGGTCGAGCGGGCCCCGAGGGCGCCCGCCCTGGTGTCCGGGGCCGGCACCCTCTCGTACGCCGAGCTGGACAGCCGGACCAACCGGCTGGCACACCTGCTGATCGACCGGGGCGTCGGCCCCGGCAGCATCGTGGCGCTCGGCATGGCCCGCGGCGCGGATCTCGTGCTGGCGGCCATCGCCACCACCAAGGCCGGTGCCGCCTACCTGCCGGTCGATCCGGCCTACCCGGCCGAACGGGTCGCCTACGTCCTCGCCGACGCCTCGCCGCGGCTGCTGCTCACCAACGGCGCCGGTTCGGTCCGGGCCGCCGACGGCCCGCCGGCCGTGCTGGACCTCGCCGACCCGGCCGTCGCCGAGGCGCTGGCGGGCTGCCCGGACACCGACCCGGCCGCGGCCGGGAAGGTCGGGCCGGGACACCCACTGGACGCCGCGTACGTCATCTACACCTCCGGGTCCACCGGGCGCCCCAAGGGCGTGGCCGTGCCCCACCACGGCCTCGCCGCCCTCACCGCCCAACACGTCGCCCAGCTGGCGGCCGGCCCCGGTTCCCGGGTGCTGCAGTTCGCCAGCCCCAGTTTCGACGCCTCGGTGTTCGAACTCTCCATGGCGCTGCTCACCGGCGGCACGCTGGTCCTGGCCGACGCCGCGCGGCTGGTACCCGGTCCGGCCTTCGGCGACCTGCTGGCCGAACTGCGGATCACCCACGTCACCCTGCCGCCGGCGGTGCTCGCCACCCTGCCGGACGGGGCGGTCCCGGCCGGCGTCACCGTCGTCACGGCCGGCGAGGCCTGCTCCGCCGCGGTCGCGGCCCGCTGGGCGCCCGGCCGGCTGATGGTCAACGGGTACGGGCCGACCGAGTCCACCGTCTGCGCCACCATGAGCGACCCGATCCCCGGGGACGGCACCGCCCCCGACATCGGACGCCCGGTGACCGGCACTCGGGTGCACGTTCTCGACGAGCGGCTGCGGCCGGTCGCCCCCGGCGCCGTCGGCGAGCTGTACGTGGCCGGAGACGGGCTGGCGCTCGGCTACCTGGGCCGCCCCGGTCTGACCGCCGAGCGCTTCGTCGCCGACCCGTACGGACCGGCCGGCGGCCGCCTCTACCGCACCGGCGACCTCGCCGAGTGGACCGCGGACGGCGTGCTGCGCTACCGCGGCCGGACCGACGACCAGGTCAAGATCCGGGGCTTCCGGGTCGAGCTGGGCGAGGTCGAGGCCGCCGTGCTGACCCACCCGGCCGTCGCCGAGGCCGTCGCCGGAGCACCCGAGGACGAGCGCGGCCACCGCCGACTGGTCGTCCACGTTCGCGCGGAGGCGGGCCTGGCCGCGCCCACCCGGGCCGAGCTCGCCGCACACCTGCGCCGCACCCTGCCCGAGCACCTGCTGCCCTCCGCGGTGGTCCCGGTCGGGCACTTCCCGCTCAACCCCTCCGGAAAGGTGGACCGCGCCAAGCTGCCCGCGCCGGACCGGACCGGCCGCGGGGTCGCCCACGTGCCGGCGGACGGCCCGGTCGAGGAGGCCGTGGTCCGGATCTGGGAGGAGGCCCTCGGCACCACCGGTGTCGGGACCACCGACGACTTCTTCGACCTCGGCGGCGACTCGCTGCTGGGCGCCCGCGTCCTGGCCCGGCTGAAGGCGGAGTTCGGCACCGCGCCGAGTCTGCGCGAGCTGTTCGCCGCGCCGACCGCGGGCGCGGTCGCCGCCCTGGTCGGACCGGCCGGGCACACCCCCGCCCTGGTCGGACCGGCCGGGCACACCCCCGCCCCGGTCCGGGCCGTCGCGCGCGACGGCGCGCCGGGTGGTCACGGCGGCACCGTGCCGATGTCCTTCGCCCAGGAGAGCCTCTGGTTCCTCCACGATGCCGCCCCGGCCCTGGCCGGGTACGGCGCCGCGGTCGGCATCGAGCTGACCGGCGAACTGGACGACGAGGCGCTGCGCGCCGCCTTGGGCGCGGTGCTCGCCCGGCACGAGGTGCTCCGCACCACCTTCCGGGCCGGCGAGCACGGCGGCGTGCAGGTGGTGCACGAGCCCGGCGAGCCCGCGCTCGACGTGGTCGACCTCACCGCGCTGTCGGCCGGGAAGGCGGCGGACGAGCACGAGCGACTGCTCGCCGAGGCGACGGCCCGTCCGTTCGACCTGGTGGCCGGGCCGCTGCTGCGCACCCTGCTGATCCATCTGCCCGGGCAGCGGCACGTGCTGGTGCTGGACCAGCACCACATCGTCACCGACGGCTGGTCCACCCGCGCCCTGCTCCGGGAGCTCTTCGAGCTCTACGGCCGGGCCGTGCGCGGGCCGCTCGGCCCGGTGGCGCCGGCGCCCGACCAGTTCGCCCGCCACGCCGCCGACCAGCGCGACCGGGCCCGGGCCGGCGCCTGGGACGCCGACATCGCGTACTGGCGCGAGCGGCTCGCCGACCTGCCGCCGCTCGACCTGCCCGCTGACCGGCCGCGCTCGGCGGCCCGCACCGGCGCCGGCGCCCTGCACCGGTTCCGCGTCCCGGCCGAGCTGGCCGCCGGGCTGCGCGCCCTGTCCCGGGCCCGTCGGGCCACCGTCTTCATGACGCTGACCGCCGCCGTGCACGTCCTGCTGGCCCGGCACAGCGGCCAGCGCGACTTCGCCCTCGGCATCGCCACCGCCGGCCGCCGCGACGGCGTGGACGACGACACCCAGGGCTTCTTCGCCAACCTGGTGCCGCTGCGCACCGCGCTCGACCCCGCCCGGCCGTTCGGCGAACTCGTCGACGCCGTACGGGAGTCCACCCTGGTTGCGGTCGAGCACGGCGAGGTGCCGTTCGACCGGCTGGTCGAGGCGCTGCGTCCGGTCCGCGAACCGGGCCGGATGCCGCTGGTGCAGACCGCCGTCACCTACCAGGAGCCGCTGCTGCGCCCCGGGGCGGCGGCCGCCGGGCTCCACCTGGCCGAGGCCGAACTCCCGCGCTCCTCCTCGCGGTTCGACCTGCTCTTCGAGTTCTGGAACCACGGCGACACGCTCGGCGCGGGCATCGAGTACAGCACCGACCTGTTCACCGCCGCCACGGTCGCCCGGCTGGCGGACCACCTGCTCGGCCTGCTCCGGTCGGCCGTCGCTGGCGCCGACACGCCCGCCGGGGAGCTCGCCCTGGTCGGCGCGCAGGACGCCGGGGCCCGGCGGGCCCGGGCCGACTGGCACGACACCGGGACCACCTACCCGCGCGGGGCCCGGGTCCACGAGCTGTTCGAGCACGTCGCCCGGCTCCGCCCGGATGCCGTCGCCCTGGTGCACGAGGAGACCGTCGTCCGCTACGGCGAGCTCAACGCCCGGGCCAACCGGCTGGCCCGCCGACTGGCGGCCGCCGGGGTCGGGCGCGGCACGCTCGTCCCGGTCTGCGCCCGGCGCTCGCCCGGGATGGTCGTCGGGCTGCTGGCGGTGCTCAAGGCCGGCGGCGCCTACGCGCTGCTCGACACCGGCCTGCCGGTCGAGCGGCTGCGGCTGATGATCGAGGACCTGGCCGCGCCGGTCGCGCTCGTCGGGGCCGACGCCGAGGCGACCGTCCGGGCAGCCTGGCCCGCCGCGGGCGACCCGGTCCTGCTGTCGCTCACCGACCCGGCCACCGACGCCGAGGACGGCTTTGACCCGGCCGTCCCGGGCAGCGCCGAGGACCCGGCGACGGTGATGTTCACCTCCGGCTCCACCGGTCGGCCCAAGGGCGTGCTGGCGGCCCACCGCGCCACCGTGCGCACCTTCGTCGGCACCGACTACGCCCGGTTCGGGCCGGACGAGGTGGTCCTGCAGACGGCGCCGATCTCCTGGGACGCGTTCTCCCTGGAGCTGTTCGGCGCGCTGCTGCACGGCGCCCGCTGCGTCCTCCAGCCGGCCCCCACGCCCGAGCCGGAGGCGATCGCCGAGCTCGTCGAGCGGCACGGCGTCACCACCCTGTGGCTGTCCTCCAGCCTGTTCAACGTGATGGCCGAGGAGTACCCGGGCATCTTCGGGACGCTCCGCCAGGTGCTGACCGGCGGTGAGGCCGTCTCGGTCGAGCACGTCGGCCGGGTGCTGCGCCGCCACCCCGGGCTGCGCCTGGTCAACGGCTACGGACCGGTGGAGTCCATGGTGTTCGCCACCACCCACCGGATCACCGAGCGGGACCTGGAGCGGGCCTCGGTGCCGATCGGCCGCCCGCTGGCCAACACCCGGGTCCACCTGCTGGACCAGGACGGACGGCCGGTGGCGGACGGCGTGCCCGGCGAGCTGTACCTGGCCGGCGACGGCCTGGCGATCGGCTACCTCGGCCGGCCCGAGCTGACCGCCGAGCGGTTCGGCCCCGCGGTCTTCGACCCGGCCGAGCGGCTCTACCGCACCGGCGACCTGGCCCGGATGCTGCCCGAGGGCGTGCTGGAGTTCCTCGGCCGGGCCGACGACCAGGTCAAGGTGCGCGGCTTCCGGATCGAGCCCGGCGAGATCGTCGCCGCCCTGCTGCGGCTGCCGGAGCTGGCCGACGCCGCCGTCCTGGCCCTGCCGGACGGCGCGGGCTCCAAGCGCCTGGTCGGCTACCTGGTGCCCCGGGACGCCGAGCAGGGCGCGGACACCGCCGGGGTGCGCGCCGCACTGGCGGAGCACCTGCCCTCGTACATGGTGCCGTCCGCCTTCGTCACGCTGCCGGCGCTGCCGCTGAACGCCGCGGGGAAGCTCGACCGGGCTGCCCTGCCGCTGCCCGAGGCCGACGCCGGGCGGGCCTACCTGGCGCCGCGCGACGAGAAGGAGCGGCTGCTCGCGCAGACCTGGGCCCGGCTGCTCGGCGTGGAACGGGTCGGTGTCGAGGACAACTTCTTCGAGCTGGGCGGGGACTCCATCCTCACCATGCGGGTCGCCGCCCGGGCCCGCGCCGAGGGGCTCTCCCTGCGCTCCGGCGACGTGATGCGGCATCAGAGCGTCGCCGCGCTGGCCGCCGTGGCGGTCTGGGCCCGGGACGAGGCGCCCGCCGCCGAACAGGGCCCGGTCGAGGGCGAGCTGCCGCTCACCCCGATCCAGCGCTGGTTCCACGGCACCGACCCGGCCCGGCCCGGGCACTTCGACCAGACCGTCCGGGTCGAACTGGCCCCCGGAGTCGACCAGTCGGCCCTGGAGCGGGCGCTGCGCGCCCTGTTCGCGCAGCACGACGCGCTGCGGCTGCGCTTCACCGGGACCGTCGGCCACCACGCGCCCGGCCAGGTCGGCCCCCTGCTGCACGTCGTCGACCTGGCCGGCCTGCCGGTCGACGAGCAGGACCGCCGGATCGACGACGTGGCCGAGCGGGCCGAGGAGTTCGACCTCGCCGAGGGCCCGCTGTTCGGCGCCACCCTGCTGCGCGGCGGCACCGAGCGGCCGGACGTGCTGGTGCTGGCGGCCCACCACCTGGTGGTCGACGGCGTCTCCTGGCGCATCCTGCTGGAGGACCTCGCCGACGCCTACCGACAGGCCGCGGTCGGCCGGGAGGTGCGGCTCGGCGCCAAGACCACCTCGTTCCGGGCCTGGGCGCTCGACCTCGAAGCCCGCACCGCCGCCGGCGAGTTCGAGCCCGACCGGGCGTACTGGGACGGCGTGCCGGACGGGGCGACGCCCCGGCTGCCGCGCGACCGGGCAGGTGCCAACACCGCGGCTTCGACCCGCACGCTGACCGTCCGGCTGACCGCCGCCGAGACGGACGCGGTGCTCCGGGAGCTCCCGGCCCGCTACCGGGGCGGCCCGGACGACGTCCTGCTGAGCGCGCTCGGCACCGCGCTGGCCGCCTGGACCGGCCTGCCGAAGGTGCTGGTGGACCTGGAGGGCCACGGCCGGGCCGAGCGGGACGGCACCGACCTGTCCCGCACCGTCGGCTGGTTCACCGCCGTGTACCCCGTCGCCCTCGACCTGCCCGACCCGGCCGCCGGCTGGCCGGCCGTCCTCAAGTCCGTGAAGCAGCGGCTGCGGGACGTCCCCGGCGGCGGCCTCGGCCACGGCGCGCTGCGCGATGCGGCCACCCACCGCACCGAGCGCGACCGCGCGCCCGAGGTGAGCTTCAACTACCTCGGCCGCTTCGAGGAACTGCCCGAGGGCGGCCCGTTCGAGGCGGGCACCCGGCCGCGGATGTGGCTGCGGCAGTCCCCGGAGTCGGTCCGTCCCCACCTGCTCGACGTCATCGCCGTCCTCGGCGACGGCGGCGCCCTGGAACTGCTCTGGCAGTACTCCGACCAGGTGCACGAGGAGGCCACCGTACGGCGCCTCGCCGAGGCCACCGCCGATGCGCTGCGCGCGCTGGCCGCGCACGCGGGCGAACCCGGAGCCGGCGGCCGGACCCCCTCGGACTTCCCGCTGCTGCGGCTGGACCAGGCCGCGGTGGACCGGCTGGCCGGTGACGGTCGAGCGGTGGCGGACCTCTATCCGCTCACCGCGATGCAGGCCGGCATGCTCTTCCACTCGTTGGAGGCCGCCGCCGAGACCGGCGGTCAGGACGCCTACTTCGCCCAGTTCGCCTTCGTGCTGGACGGCGTGGACCGCGTCGACCTGCTGGAACGCGCCTGGCGCAGCACCGTCGACCGAACCCCGGTGCTGCGCACCACGGTCGCCGACGCCGGGGCCGGCGGGTTCGTCCAGCGGGTGCTGCGGACCGTCCCCACCCCGCTGACCGTGCTGGACTGGAGCGGACTGGACGAGGCCGGGCGGGCCGAGGCGCTGGAGCGGCTCTTCGCCGCCGACCGCGCGCTCGGCGCGGACCTGGCCGGCGGCCCGCTCACCCGGCTCACCGCGGCCCGGCTGGACAGCGGCTCGCTCCACCTGCTGTGGACCTTCCACCACGCGCTGCTGGACGGCTGGAGCCTCTACCAGGTGCTCTCCGACCTGTTCGCCGAGTACGCGGCGCTGCGCGCCGGCCGGCCGTCCGCCGCCGTCGAGCGGCCGCCGTTCCGCGACTACGTGGCCTGGCAGCTCGCCCGGGACACCGACGAGGCGCAGCGGTACTTCACCGAGCGGCTGGCGAGCCTGACCACCGCCACCCCGCTGCCCTTCGACCGCAGGCCGACCGGCGAGCACCGGGTCAAGTCCTCCGCGCGGCTGCGGGTGGAACTGCCGGCCGAGCTGTCCGCCCGGGTCTACCGGGCCGCGCGGGACCGGCAGGTCACCGTGAACACGGTGGTCCAGGGCGCCTGGGCGCTGCTGCTGTCCCGGCTGTCCGGGCAGGGCGACGTCTGCTTCGGCGCGACCGTCTCCGGCCGCCCCAACGACCTCGACGGCGCGCCGGACATGGTCGGGCTGTTCATCGGCACCCTGCCGGTCCGCGCCCTCGCGGACCCGCAGGCCGAGCTCGGGCCCTGGCTGCGCGAGCTCCAGCAGGAGCAGGTGCGGGCCCGCGTGCACGAGCACCTGCCGCTCACCGCGATCCAGGCCCGCAGCGGGATCGCCGCCCCGGCCAGGCTCTTCGACAGCGTGCTGGTCTTCGAGAACTACCCGGTGGACGACGCCGCGCTCACCGTCGGCGGCCTCGCCCTGCGCGACGTGAGCGCCGACGCCGAGACCACCAACTATCCGGTGACGGTGGGCGTCTACCCGACCGAGCGGCTGACCTTCTCGTTCGCCTACGACCCCGCCCTGTTCGACGAGCGGACGGTGCGGACCTTCGCCGACCGGCTCGGTCTGCTGCTGGGCGGCATGGCCGAGCCGGAGCGGGACGCGCCGACCCGGCTGGTGGACCTGCCCTGGCTGACCGAGGACGAACTGCGGCGGCACCTGACCGGCCACGACGACACCGCGGTCGCCGTGGACCGCACCACCGTGCCCGAGCGGATCGCCGCCCAGGCCCGGCGCACTCCCGCGGCGCTCGCGCTGACCGGCCCCGACGGCCGCCTCGACTACGCCGACCTGGCCGCGCGCTCCGACGCGCTGGCCGCCCGTCTGCGCGCCGCCGGGGTCGGCACCGAGGACGTGGTGGCCGTCGCCATGCGGCCCTCCGCGCTGCTGGTGGTGACCCTACTCGCGGTGTGGAAGGCCGGCGCCGGGTACGTGCCGCTGGACCTCCAGCACCCGGCCCGGCGGCTCGGCGCCCTGCTCGCCGAGTGCGGTCCGGTGCGGCTGCTGGCGGACGCCGAGGGCGCAGCGGCCTTGGACGGCGAGGCGCCGGCCGGCTGCCCGGTCGACCTGGTGGACCTGGCGGGCCTGGCCGGCCCGTACGACCACACCGGGGTCGTCCGACCCGCCCCGGCGGACACCGCGTACGTGCTCTACACCTCCGGTTCGACCGGCACCCCCAAGGGCGTGGTCGTCGAGCACGCCTCGCTGGCGCACTACCTGGCCCACGCCGCCGACGCGTACCCGGGCCTGCGCACCTCGGCGCTGCTGCACTCCTCGATCGCCTTCGACCTCACCGTCACCGCGCTGTGGACCCCGCTCACCCTGGGCGGCACGGTCGTGGTGTCCCCGCTGGAGCCGGACGCGCTCGCCGAACTGGCCGCCGCCGGCACCGCGGTGGGCTTCGTCAAGGCGACGCCCAGCCACCTCCCGCTGCTGGAGCGCCTGCCCGACGTGGCGGCCGGCTCGGCCGACCTGGTGGTCGGCGGCGAGCAGTTGCCCGGCGAGACCCTCGCCGGCTGGCGGGCCCGGCACCCCGGCAGCGCGGTGATCAACGAGTACGGGCCGACCGAGGCGACCGTGGGCTGCATCGTGTACCGGGCCGAGCCCGGGCAGCCGCTCGCCCCGGGCGCCGTCCCGATCGGCCGGCCGATCCGCAACACCCAGGCCTACCTGCTCGACGGCACGCTGCGCCCGGTGCCCGACGGCGTCACCGGCGAGCTGTACCTCGGCGGCGACGGCCTGGCCCGCGGTTACCGGGGCCGTCCGGCGCTGACCGCCGAGCGGTTCGTCGCCGCCCCGTTCGGTGCGCCCGGCGGACGGCTCTACCGCACCGGCGACCTGGCCCGGCGCCGCGCCGACGGCGTGATCGAGTACCTGGGCAGGGTCGACGACCAGGTGAAGGTGCGTGGCTTCCGGATCGAACTCGGTGAGGTGGAGAGTGCGTTGACCCGCCACCCGGGCGTCGCCGCGGCCGCTGCCACGGTCGCCGACGGGGTGCTCGGCGGGCACGTGGTGACCACCGGCGGCCCGGACGCGCCGGACGCGGCCGAGCTGCGCCGCTTCCTGGCCGGGCTGCTGCCCGAGCACATGGTCCCGGCGGGCTTCGCCTTCGTCCCGGCGCTGCCCCTCACCCCCAACGGCAAGGTCGACCGGGCGGCGCTCGGCCGACCCGCGGAACGGTCCACCGAGCCCGCAGCACCGGAGCCGCAGGAGCTGCTGACGCCCACCGAGCAGGCCCTGGCGGGCATCTGGTCGGACGTCCTGGGGGTGGCGCAGGTCGGCCCGCACGACGACTTCATCGGCCTGGGCGGGGACTCCATCCGGAGCCTGGGCGTGATGGCAAGCGTCCGCAGGGCGTTCGGGATCTCCCTGTCGCCGCGGGAGGTCATGACCGCCCGGACCGTCTCCGAGCTGGCGGCGCTCATCGAGGACAAGGTCCTGGCGGACATCCTGGCCGCCGAGGGACTGGCGGACACCGGCACGAGCAGCGAGGCATGAGGAGCATGAGCATGAACGGTCCCACGTCCCGGCCCGACCGACTGTCGGCGCTGCCGCCCGAGCTGCGCGAGAAGCTGCTGCGGCGGCTGGCCGGCCAGGGAGCGGCCCCGGACGCGCCCGGAGCGCCCGCCGCCGCGGCGGACGCCGCGATCGGCGCCGGCCCGCGCCCGGAGGAGGTCCCGCTCTCCTCCGGCCAGCAGCGGCTCTGGTTCCTCAGCAGCCTCGCCCCCGAGGGCAGCGAGTACACCAGCGCCTTCGGCCTGCGGCTGACCGGTCCGCTCGACCGGGACGCGCTGGCCCGGGCGGTGGACCTGGTGGTGGAGCGACACGAGGTGTTGCGCACCAGCTACCGGGTCGAGGGCGACCGGGTGCGTCAGGTCGTCCACCCGGTGGCGTCCGGGGTGCTGCGCCTCGCCGAGCCCGCCGCCGATGCCGGGGAGCCTGATGCCGGGGAGCCCGGTGTTGCGGCCGTCGTACGGGCCGAGCTCGCGACGCCCTTCGACCTCGCGCGGGGTCCGCTGCTGCGTGCCCTGCTGCTGAGGTCCGCGCCGGAGCGGCACGTGCTGCTGATCACCGCCCACCACAGCGTCATCGACGGCTGGTCCTCGGGTGTGCTATTCGACGAACTCGGCTCGGCGTACGCGGAGTTCGCCGCCGGTCGCACGCCGCGCCCGGAGCCGGTCGCGGTCCAGTACGCGGACTACGCGCTCTGGCAACGCGAGTGGCTGACCGGGCCCGGGGTGAAGGCCGGGCTCGACTACTGGGAGAGCAGGCTGCGCGGCGCCGAGCCGCTCGGCCTGCCCACCGACCGCCCCCGTCCGCCGGTCCGCGGCACGGCCGGCGCCGTGCTGCGGCTGGCTGTGCCCGCCGCGTCGACCGCTCGGCTCAAGGACCTCGCCCGGCGCGAGGGCACCACGCTGTTCCCGGTGCTGCTGGCCGGCTACCAGCTGCTGCTCGCCCGGCTCTCCGGGCAGCCGGACGTCACCGTCGGCACCGTCACCACCGGCCGCGGCCGGCCCGAGCTGGAGCGTGCCGTCGGCTTCTACGCCAACACCGTCGCGCTGCGCACCGCGGTGGACGAGGAGGAGCCGTTCGCGGCGCTGCTCGCCCGGGTGCGGGACGGCGTGCTGGACGGCTTCGAGCACGACCAGGTGCCGTTCGAGCGGCTGGTCGAACGGCTGGAGCCGGTCCGGGACCCGAGCCGCACCCCGGTGTTCCAGACCATGATGGTGCTGCAGAACGCGTTCGGAGCCCCGCTCGCTCTGCCCGGGGTGGCCGTCGAGCAGCTGGAGCTGCCGCGCTGGGAGGCCACCGTCGACCTCGGGCTGGAGTTCGAGGAGCGCGACGGCGAGCTGGACTTCGGCCTGTCGTACAGCACCGCGCTGTTCGACGAGCGGACCGTCCGGGCGCTCGGCGAGCGGCTGGTCGCCCTGTTCGAGGCGGTCGGCGAGCAGCCGGACACCCCGCTGCGCGCGCTGCCGCTGGTCTCCGCCGAGGAGGCGGCCGAGCTGCGCCGCGACTGGGATGCGGCGGCCGCCACCACCGACGACGGCCCCGCCACCCTGGTCCAGGCCTTCGAGCGGCAGGCCGCCGCCACCCCCGGCGCGCCCGCCCTGGTGTTCCGGGACGAGCGGCTCGGCTTCGGCGAACTCAACGGCCGGGCCAACCGGTTGGCGTGCCACCTGCGGGCCCTGGGGATCGGCGCGGAGAGCCTGGTGGCACTGGTGCTGCCGCGCTCGACCGACTTCGTGGTCGCGCTCTGGGCGGTGCTCAAGGCCGGCGCGGTGTACGTGCCGATGAACTCCGAGGAGCCCGCCGAGCGGATCGCCGACCTGCTGCGCGGTATCCGGCCCGCGCTGGTGCTCGGCACCGGGGAGCTGGCCGGCGCGGTGCCCGCCGAACTGCCCCGGCTGCTGCTGGACGAGCCCGCCGTGGTCGCCGCCGTCGCCGCCCGGGACGGGCACGACGAACCCGTGGCCGCCCCGGCCCCCGGGGACGCCGCGTACGTCATCCACACCTCGGGCTCCACCGGCCGGCCCAAGGGCGTGGTGGTCGAACACCGCTCGCTGGCCAACCTGTTCGCCCGCCAGCGGGACGAGCTGTTCCGGCCCGCGGCGGCCCTGCTCGGCCGCCCGCTGCGGGTCGCGCTGACCACGGTGCCGACCTTCGACGCGTCCTGGAACCCACTGATGGCGGTGGCCGACGGCCACACCCTGCACCTGGTGGACAGCGAGACCCGGCTGAACGCCGACGACCTGGTGGCCTACGCGCGGCGCGAGCAGGTGGACCTGTTCCAGCTCACGCCGTCCTTCGCCCGCCCGGTGCTCGACGCAGGCCTGCTCGCCCCCGCCGCGCCGCACCGGCCCGCAGTGCTGGTGCTCGGCGGCGAGGCGGTCGGCGAGGAGCTGTGGCGCGAGCTGGCCACGACCCCGGGGCTGACCGCCCACAACTTCTACGGGCCGGCCGAGTGCACCGTCGACACCCTCGCCGCCCGGGTGGACACCGCCCGCGCGCCGGAGCTCGGCCTGCCGGTGCGCGGCACCCGGGCCTATGTGCTGGACGCGCACCTGCGCCCCGTCCCGGCCGGCGTGCGCGGCGAGCTCTACCTGGCCGGTCTGCCGGTCGGGCGCGGCTACCTGCACCGGGCCGCACTGACCGCCGAGCGCTTCGTCGCCGACCCGTTCGGCCCCGCGGGCACCCGGATGTACCGCACCGGCGACCTGGTCCGCCGCACGCCGGACGGGCGGCTGGAGTTCGCCGGCCGCGGCGACGACCAGGTCAAGATCAACGGCGTCCGGGTGGAGCCGGGCGAGATCGAGGCGGCGCTGCGCTCCCACCCCGCGGTGGACGACTGCGCGGTGGTGCCCCGGGTCGGCCGGGCCGGCGTCCAGCGGCTGGTGGCCTTCGTGGTGCCGAGCGCCGCAGTGCCGGGCGCGGCCGCGCTCCGCGCCCACCTGCACGGCCTGCTGCCGGACTACCTCGTCCCCGCCGCCTTCGCCTTCCTGACGGCGCTGCCGCGCACCGCCGGCGGCAAGACCGACCGCCGGGCCCTGCCGGAGAGCGCCGTCGAGCCGGAGCCGGCCACCGGCTACGTGCCGCCGCGCACCGAGGTCGAACGGGCTCTGGCCGGGATCTGGGCCGAGCTGCTCGGTGCCGACCTGGTCGGCACCGAGGACAACTTCTTCTCCCTCGGCGGCGACTCCATCCTCAGCATCCAGGCCGTCTCCCGGGCCCGGGCCGCCGGGTTCCTGCTCCAGTCCAGGGACATCCTGGTCAAGCAGACCATCGCCCGGATCGCCCCCGGCGTCACCACCGTGGCCGACACCGCCCAGCAGTACGAGCACCAGGGGCCGGCACCGCTGGCCCCGATGCAGCACCGGCTGCTGGCCGGTGCGGTCGACATCCCCCGGTTCACCATGTCGCTGCTGCTGGAGCTGGTTCCCGGCACCGACCCGGCCGCACTGGCGCGGGCGCTGGAGGGCCTGGTCGCCCACCACCCGGCGCTGCGCACCCGGTTGCGCCGCGCGGACGGCGGCTGGCTGCAGGAGGCCGCGGCGCACCAGGACGGCCCGCTGCTGAGCCGCCGGGACACCGCCGGCCTGGGCGGGCCGGAGCGCGCGGCGGCGCTGCGCGAGGAGGCGGAGTCGGCCCGCCGCGCCCTCGACCCGGAGCGCGGCCCGGTGCTGCGCGCCGTGCTGTTCGACGAGGGTGCCGGGGCGGGCCCCCGGCTGCTGCTGACGGCGCACCACCTGGTGGTCGACGGCGTCTCCTGGCGCATCCTGCTGGACGACCTCGCGACCGGCTACGAGCAGGCCCGGGCCGGCCGACCGGTCGACCTCGGCACCCCGACCACCCCGTTCGCGGCCTGGTCCGCCAGGCTCGCCGAGTACGTCCGCGACGGTGGCCTGGACGACGAACTCCCGTACTGGCGGCGGATCGCCGAGGAGTCCTTCGAGCTGCCCGCCGACGGTGCGGGGCCCAACACGGCGGCCTCGCTGGAGCGCGCGGACTTCGCCCTCACCGCCGAGGAGACCGAGGCGCTGCTGCGCGACGTCCCGCCGGTCTACCGGACCAGGGTGGACGACGTGCTGCTCACCGCCCTGGCCGGCGCGCTCGCCGAGTGGACCGGCCGCGAGCGGGTGCTGGTCGGCCTGGAGGGGCACGGGCGTGAGGACGTCCTGCCCGGTGCCGACCTCTCCCGCACGGTCGGCTGGTTCACCGCCGTCCACCCGGTCGCGCTGACGGTGGCGGCCGGCGACGGGGTCGCCGCGCGACTGAAGTCGGTGAAGGAGCAACTGCGTGCCGTCCCCGCCAAGGGTTTCGGCCACGGTGCGCTGGCCGCCCACCGGGCGGGCTTCACCCCGGCTGCCGCGCCGGCCGTGACCTTCAACTACCACGGGCAGCTGGACGGCGCGTTCGCCGCCCGCTCCCTCTACCGCGCCCACCTGGGCGACGGCGGGCCGCAGTGGGACGGCGACCACGAGCGGAGCGCGCAGATCGAGGTGGTCGGCGCCGTCTCCGACGGGGTGCTCACGCTGTCCTGGTTCACCTCCCGGGCGCTGCACCGGCCGCAGACCGTCCGGCGGCTCGGCGAGTCGCTGCTGGCGCACCTGCGGGCCGTCATCGCGCACTGCGCCGAGCCCGGCGCCGGCGGCCGCACGCCGTCCGACCACCCGTTGGCCCGGCTCGACCAGGCGGCCCTCGACCGGCTGGTCGGCGACGGCCGGGGCGTGGACGACGTCCTGTCGCTCACCCCGTTGCAGGGCGGCATGCTCTTCCACACCCTGACCGACCCGGACGGCGGCGCCTACGTCGACCAGCTGGCCCTGCGGCTGGAGGGAGTGGTCGCCGCCGAGGCGCTGGCCGCGGCCTGGCGCGAGGTGTTCCGGCGCACCGACGTGCTGCGCGCCACCGTCCGCTGGGAGGGCGTGCCCGAGCCGGTCCAGCTGATCCGCTCGGACCTGGAACTGCCGGTCGAGCTGCTCGACTGGCGTGGGGACCCCGACCCCGGCCGGCGGCTGGACGAGCTGGTCCGGGCCGAGCGCGAGCGCGGCATCGACCTGACCGCCGGGCCGCTGATGCGGATCGTCCTGGCCCGGGTCGACGACCGGACCGTCCACCAGCTGTGGACGTTCAGCCACCTGCTGCTGGACGGCTGGAGCACCGCCCAGCTGTTCGAGGAGGTGCTGGAGCACTACGTCGCCGCCGTCGAGGGGCGGGCCGCCCTCCCGGTCAGCCGGCCGCCGTTCCGCGAGTACCTGGAGTGGCTGGCCGGGCAGGACCGCGAGGCCGCCCTGGCGCACTGGCGGCAGGTGCTGGCCGGCTTCGCCGAGCCCACCGCGCTGCCGGTGGACCGCCAGCCCGCCGCCGACCACCGCGCCCGGGCCGCCGGCTCGCACAAGCTCGCCCTGGATCCGGCGGTCACCGGGGTGCTGGCCGACTGGTGCCGGGAGAACCGGATCACCCTCAACACCCTGATGCAGGGCGCCTGGGCGATCCTGCTGTCGCGGCACGCCGGCGAGCCGGACGTGGTCTTCGGTGCCGTCGTCTCCGGGCGCACCCCCGAGGTGCCGGGGATCGAGAGCGGCATCGGCATGTTCGTCAACACCGTCCCGGTCCGGGCCCGGGTGGCCGGACCGGAGGCGGACGGTGACCTCGGGGCCTGGCTGCGCGCCCTGCAGGCGGCGCAGGCGGAGAGCACCGCGCACGACTACCTGGCCCTCTCCGACGTCCGGCGCTGCGCCGAACTGGCCTCCGGGGAGCGGCTGTTCGACAGCGTGGTGGTCTTCGAAAACTACCCGGTCGCCGAGGGCGCCACCGGCCGCGACGGGGTGGGCGTCCAGGTGCTGCGCTCCTCGGACAGCAGCACCGTGCCGCTCACCGTCAGCAGTCACGCCGACACCGCGCTGCGGATCGAACTCACCTACGATCCCGAGCTGTTCGACGCCGCCACCGTGGAGCGGATCGGCGGCCGGCTGCGCACCCTGCTGGAGGGCGTGGCCGCGGACCCGCACCGCGGGCCGACCGCGCTGCCCTGGCTCACGGAGGGGGAGCGGTACACCCTGCTCGCCGAGTGGAACGACACCGCGCGCCCGCGCCGCACCGAGGCGCTGGTCCAGGAGCTGTTCGACGCCCAGGTCGTCGCCCGCCCGGACGAGGTGGCCGTCCTGGAGGCGGACGGCGGCGCTCCGCTGACCTTCCGGGAGCTGGACCGCCGGGCCAACCGGCTCGCCCATCGCTTGGTCGCCGCCGGCGCCCGGCCGGGCGAGCGGGTGGCTCTGCACCTGGAGCGCTCCACCGACATGGTGCTCGCCGTGCTCGCCGTGCTGAAGTCCGGTGCCGCCTACGTGCCGCTGGATCCGGCGTACCCGCGCGAGCGGCTGGAGTTCATGCTGGAGGACGCCGAGCCGGCGGTGGTGCTGAGCCACGCCGCGATCGCCGACCGGCTGCCCGGCCACGGCGGTGCCCTGGTCACCGTCGAGTCCGTCGCCGACACCGGCCCGGACACTCCGCCGGAGGTCGCCGCCGGGCCGGACGACCCGGCGTACGTGGTGTACACCTCCGGCTCCACCGGCCGGCCCAAGGGCGTGGTGGTGACCCACCGGAACCTGCTCCACATCGCCGGCGCCTGGGACGAGCTGTACGACCTGACGGAACGCAGGTTGCGCTTCGTCTCCATCACCAGCCTCTCGGTGGACCTCTTCCTGGCCGACCTGCTCCGCTCGGTCTTCTTCGGCGGCTCGATGCTCGTCGTGCCGACCGACCTGGTCACCGACCCTGCCCGGCTGCTCGCGCTGGTCGAGCGGGTCGGCGGTACCGCGATCGAACTGGTCCCCTCACTTGCCAGGGCACTGGTCGAGGAGGTCGGGGGGCGCGGCGAGCGGCTGCCGGCCTTCCAGGTGATGTCGGTCGGCTCGGAGGGCTGGCGCGTCGACGACTGCCGCGAGCTGCTGGAGCACGCCCACCCGGACACCATGGTGGTCAACGCCTACGGGGCGACCGAGGCCACCGTCGACTCCACGGTGTTCGTACCCACCCCCGAGCGGCTGGCCCGCCTCGCCGCCTACGTGCCGGTCGGCAGCCCGATCGGCAACACCCGGGTGTACGTCCTCGACGAGCGGGGCGAGCCGGTGCCGGTCGGCGTGCCCGGCCACATCCACATCGGCGGGGACGGCGTGAGTGCCGGCTACTGGCGGCGTCCCGAGCTGACCGCCGAGCACTTCCTGTCCGACCCGTTCACCCCGGGCGGCCGGCTGTACCGGCCGGGCGACCTGGGCCGCTGGACGGCCGACGGCGTCCTGGAGTTCCTCGGCCGGGCCGACCACCAGGTCAAGATCCGCGGCTTCCGGATCGAGCTCGCCGAGGTCGAGGCGGCGCTCACCGCGCTGGACGACGTGGCCGAGGCGGTCGTGGTGGCCCGCCGAGACCGCGGCCGGGACCGGCTGGTGGCGTACGTGGTGCCCGCCGTGCCCGGCGCCGGGATCGACCCGGCCGGGCTGCGGGCCCGACTGGCCGTCGGCCTCACCGAGGCGATGGTGCCCTCGGCCTTCGTCGGACTGGACCGCGTCCCCCTGCTGCCCAACGGCAAGACCGACCGCCGGGCGCTGCCCGAGCCGCCCGAGGACCTCGCCCTCGGCGGCGAGTACCTGGCCCCCGAGGGCGCGTCGGAAATCCTGCTGGCCGGGATCTGGGCGGAGGTGCTGGGCGTCGAGCGGATCGGGGCCGAGGACAACTTCTTCGAGCTGGGCGGTGATTCGCTGCTGAGCATCCGGGTGGTGTCCCGGCTGCGGCAGCACGTGGCCTCCGGGATCTCCCCGCGCGCCCTGTTCAGCGCGCCGACCGTCCGGTCGCTGGCCGCGCTGCTCGCCGCCGAGCGGGAGGCGCCCGCCGACGCGCTGGCGCCGGTCGGCCGGGAAAGTGCCCCGCCGCTCTCCTTCGGCCAGCAACGGCTCTGGTTCCTCGGGCAGTTCGGCGGGACCGGTGCCGAGTACAACTCACCGCTGGGCCTGCGGGTGCACGGCCCGTTGGACGCCGACGCACTGGAACTGGCGCTGGCCGACCTGGTGGACCGGCACGAGTCGTTGCGCACGCTCTTCGGCCAGGTCGACGGCGAGGGGCGGCAGTTGATCGCCCCGACCGGGCGGCCCTTCGCGCTGGCCCGCACCGACCTGGCCGGCCACCCCGCGCACGAGCGCGAGGACCGGCTGCGGGAGGCCATCGGCGCCGACGGCGCCACCCCCTTCGACCTGCGCACCGGTCCGCTGTTCCGGGCCCACCTGGTCCGGCTGGCCGAGGACGAGCACGTGCTGACCCTGGTCCTGCACCACATCGTCACCGATGGCCGCTCGGCCGGCGTGCTGGTCCGCGACCTCGCCGAGCTGTACCGCGTCCGGCGGCACGGCGGTACCGCCGACCTGCCGGAACTCCCCATCCAGTACGCCGACTTCGCGGCCTGGCAGCGTGCCCGTTGGGAGCGCGCGGGGAGCGGCCGGCTCGACTGGTGGCGGGAGCGGCTGGCCGGCCTGGAGCCGCTGGAGCTGCCCACCGACCGGCCCCGGCCGCCGGTGCGCGGCCGCGAGGGCGCGCAGCTGGAGTTCGCCGTGGACGCGGAGACCGCCAAGCGGCTCAAGCGGATCGCCCAGGACCGCGGCGCGACGCTGTTCACCGTGCTGGTCGCGGCGACCCAGCTGCTGCTCGCGCACTGGTCGGGCCAGGACGACATCGCGGTGGGCACCGTCTCGGCCGGTCGCGACCGGCCCGAACTGGAGCAGGTGGTCGGCTTCTTCGTGGACACCCTGGTGCTGCGTTCCGAGGTGGACTGGGAGGAGGGCTTCGACGGCTTCCTCGGCCGGGTGCGGGAGTCCGTCAACGGCGCCTTCGCCCACGCCGACGTGCCCTTCGACCGGTTGGTCGAGGCGCTGCGGCCGGAGCGCGACCCGAGCCGCACCCCGCTGTTCCAGGCCATGGTGGTCCTGCAGGACGCCCCGGGCGGCCCGGTGCGCCTCGACGGCGCCCGCACCGAGGAGTTCGGCCTGCCCACCGGCGGCGCCGCGTTCGACCTCACCTTCCAGTTCCAGGAGACCGACCGCGGCCTGGACGCCGCCCTGCAGTACAGCGTCGGCCTGTTCGACCGGAGCACCGCCCGCCGGATGGCCGACGCCCTGGTCCTGCTGCTCGGCGGCATTTCCGAGCGCCCGGGCGACCCGCTGCGCGAACTCCCCTACGTCCCGGCCGAGGAGCTCGTGCTGGAGCCCCGGCGCTGGCACCGGGATCCGGACGGGGAAGCCGGCGTGCTCGCCCACGAGCTGGTGGGCCGGCGGGCCGAGGAGCGCCCGCACGCGGTGGCCGTGGTCGCCGACGACGGCACCGAGGTTTCGTACGGCGAACTCGACGCCCGGGCCGGGGGCCTGGCCCGCCGCCTGGTCGCCGGGGGCGTCACCCCGGACACCCTGGTCGGCGTGTTCGCCGACCGCGGGGTGGAGATGGTGGTGGCGGCGCTCGCGGTGCTCAAGGCCGGCGGCGGCTACGTGCCGTTGGACCCGCAGTACCCGGCAGACCGGATCGGCGCGATGATCAGCGGCACCGCGGTCCCGCTGCTGCTCACCCAGGCGCACCTGGCAGAGCGGCTCCCCGAGGGGCCGTTCACCGTCCTGCGGATGGACGGGTCGGACGGGTCGGACGGGTCGGACGGGTCGGACGGGTCGGACGGGTCGGACGGCGAGGTGGCCCCGGCCGGCCCCGCGCTGCCCGGCGAGCCGGGCTCCCCGTACCGGGTGGAGGCCGACCACGTCGCCTACGTGGTGCACACCTCCGGTTCCACCGGCCGCCCCAAGGCCGTGGTGATCAGCCACGGCGCGATCGCCCGGACCGCCCGGGTGCTGCGCGAGGCCTGGGACATCACCGCCGACAGCCGGGTGCTGCAGTACGCGCCGGCCAGCTTCGACGGCGGGGTGTGCGACCTGTTCTGCACCCTCACCGCAGGCGGCGCGCTCTGCCTCACCAGCCCGCGCCCCGCGCCCGACCCGGCCGGGGAGATCATCCGGACCGGTGCCACCGTGGCGGTGCTGCCCCCGGCGCTGCTGGCGGTGATGGACGCCGAGCGGCTGCGCGGCCGGCTGCCCACCGTCGCCGCCGCCGGCGACGTCTGCCCGCCCGACCTGGTGCGCACCTGGTCACAGGGCCGGGAGTTCTTCAACGTGTACGGGCCGAGCGAGGCCACGCTGGTCTCCACCCTGTGGAGTCCGGGCGAGCTGCCCGCGGGCGCCCCCGTGCCGGTCGGCACCGAGCTCAACGGCGTCGGCCTGCACATCCTCGACCGCCACCTGCGGCCGGTGCCGGACGGCGTGCCCGGCGAGCTCTACATCGACGGCCCCGGGCTCGGCCGCGGCTACGCCGGACAGCCCGGCCTGACTGCCGGGCGGTTCGTCGCCAACCCGTTCGGCGGGCCCGGGAGCCGGATGTACCGCACCGGCGACCTGGTCCGCCGGGTGGCCGGCGGCGAGCTGGAGTTCGTCAGCCGCACCGACACGCAGTTCAAGGTTCGTGGCCACCGGGTCGAGCCCTCCGAGATCGAGGCCGTGCTGCTGCGCGAGCCCGGCGTCGGGGACGCCGCCGTGGTGGTCTTCAAGCCGGAGGGCGGCCGCGAGCTGCTGGCAGCGTACGTGGCCCCGGGCGCCCGGTCGGGCGCCTCCGAGCTCTCGCCCGCGGTGCTCAGGGACGCGGTGGCCCGCGCCCTGCCCGGCTACATGGTGCCGGCCGCCGTCCAGGTGCTCGACCAGCTCCCGGTCGGCACCAACGGGAAGGTGGACCGGCGCAGGCTCCCGGCGCCGACCGGACCGGACACCGCCGTGGCGGCCCGGGTGGCGCCGCGCGACCGGAAGGAGGAATTGCTCGCCCGGATCTGGGCACAGACGCTCGGCATCGAGCGGGTCGGCGTCGAAGACAGCTTCTTCGACCTCGGCGGCGACTCCATCCTCAGCATCCAGGTGGTCGCCCGGGCCCGCCGGGCCGGGCTGCGGCTGGACGCCCAGGACGTCTTCCTGCACCAGACCGTGGCCGGACTCGCCGCCGTCGCCACCGAGATCGGCGACGGCGCGGCCGAGGGCCGGCCGCCGGCCGTCGGGCCCGTCCCGCTGACCCCGGTGCAGCGCTGGTTCTTCGACACCCACGACCACCCGCACCACTTCAACCAGTCGGTGCTGCTGGAGCTCGGCGCGCCGGCCGACCGCGCGGCGCTCACCGCCGCGCTGGAGACCCTGGTCGAGCACCACGACGCGCTGCGGATGCGTTACACCCGCACCGTCGACGGCTGGGCCCAGGAGAACCCGCCCTACCGGGCCGGCGAGCCGCTGCTGCGGGTGGTGGACACCTCCGCCACCCCCGACGGCGAACTGGGCGCGCTGCTGGACCGGGAGGCCCGCGCCACCCAGGCCGGATTCGACCTGGACCGCGGCCCGCTGCTCGCCGCCGTCCTCTTCGAGTCCGGTGGACGCCGCCGCGACCGACTGTTCCTGACGGTCCACCACCTGGTGGTCGACACCGTGTCCTGGAACATCCTGCTGGACGACCTGGACGCGGCCCACACCCAGGCGGCGGCCGGGCGGCCGGTCGACCTCGGCCCGCGGAGCACCACCTTCCAGGAGTGGTCCGCCCGCCTGGTCGAGCACGTGCGCTCCGGCGCGCTGGACCACGAGCTCGACCACTGGAACGGGGTCGGCGCCGCCCGGCCGGTGCCCCGCGACCTCGACGGCGTCGCCACCGTGGGCGGCGGCCGGGAGGTGCGGGTGCGGCTCGGCGCCGAAGACTCGGCCCAGCTGGCCGAGCACGCGCCGACCGTCTACCGCACCAGGGTCGAGGAGATCGCGCTCGCCGCGCTCGCCCGGGTGCTGGCCCGCTGGACCGGCGAGGACGAGGTCACCGTCGACCTGGAGGGCCACGGCCGCGAGCGGCTGCTCGACGACGTCGACCTGTCCCGGACGGTCGGCTGGTTCACCGCGGTGCACCCCGTCCGCCTCACCGTCCCCGAGGGCGACGACTGGCGGGCCCTCACCCGCATCGTGCGGCGGCAGCTGCGTGCTGTCCCCGGCAAGGGCCTGGGCCACGGCCCGCTGCGCCACCTGCACCCGGACACCGTGCTCACCGGGCCGGACCCGGACGTGGTGTTCAACTTCCTCGGCCGGCACCGCAGCGACGGCGGGCCCGGCAGCGGGCTCGTGCACACCGTGCACGGCGCGATCGGCCAGGACCTCGGTCCGGACGACCGGATGGAGCACGTGTTGGAGATCGTCGGCGGGATCCACGACGGACGGTTGGAGTTCACCTGGTACTACTCCCCGGCGGTCCACCACCACGGGACGGTGGAGCGGCTGGCCGCGGAGTTCGCCGACGTGCTGCGCGCGATCGCCGACGAGTGCCGGGAGGTGCGGGGATGAGTGAGCTCGCACCCGCTGCCGACCGCTCGGTGGCCGTCACGGAACCGGAGCTCCCGCTCCGCCGCAACCGGGTCTACCACCTGCTGTGGATCGGCACCACGGCCTCCGAGACCGGTCTCAACGTCTCCACCATCGCCTTCCCGCTGCTCGCCCTCGCCACGACCGGCTCCCCCGGGGTGGCCGGCGCGGTGAGCGCGGTCAACGCGGTGGCCCAGGTGGCCGTCGGGCTGCCGGCCGGTGCGCTGGTGGACCGCTGGGACCGCAAGAAGATCATGGTGGTCTGCGTGCTGGTCCGGGCGGTGATGCTCGGCCTGCTCGCGCTCGCCGCCGCCACCGGGCACGTCACCACCTGGCTGCTGCTGCTCACCGCGGCCGTCGCCGGGGCGGCCACCAGCCTGTTCGACCCGGCCGAGCGGGCCTCGCTGCCACTGGTGGTGACCCGCGAGCAACTGCCCACGGCGCTCTCGGTGAACACCGCGCGGATGCACCTCGGGCAGCTGGTCGGCACCTCGGGCGGCGGGTTCCTGTTCGGCCTGGGGCGGGCCGTTCCGTTCCTCGCCGACGCCGTCGCCCACCTGGTGGCCTTCGTGACGCTGCTGTTCGTCCGGCTGCCGAAGCAGGAGCGCAGGCCCTCCCCGATCTCGACTATCCCGCGTGACATCGTGGCCGGCTTCGCCTTCCTGGTGCGCCAGCCGTTCATGCGCTCGACCACCCTGCTGCTGCTCGGCCTCAACCTGCTGTTCCAGGCGCTCTACCTGGTTGTCATCGTGGCCGCCGAGCAGAACGGGGCCTCGCCGGGGAAGGTCGGCACGATGGCCGCGATGTTCGGTGTCGGCGGCCTGATCGGCGCGCTCGCGGCGCCGCGGATCTCCCGCTCGATCACGCCCTACCAGGCCGTGGTCGGGATCATCTGGCTGCTCGCGGTGCTCGTCCCGCTGATGTCCGTCACCAGCGGCGCGCTGGTCTGGGGCGGCTTCCTGGCCGCCATGGCCTTCCTCGCGCCGACCGCGTACACCGTCGTCGGTACGCAGCAGATCCTGCTCACCCCGGACGGCATGCGCGGCCGGCTGAGTTCGGCGACCAACCTGTTCAACGGCGGCGCGCAGGCCGGCGGCGCGGCCCTGGGAGGGCTGCTCTCGCAGTGGCTGAGCGGCACCCAGGCGATGCTCGGCTGCGCCGTCGGCCTGGCGATGCTCGGGCTGGCCGGCGCGGCGGCGGGTTCGCTGCGGCTGCCGTCCTCCGATCAGGTGAGGGACGTCGATCAATCCGGAGAGGACTGATCGCCCGGACGGGTGAGAGCGCCCCGAGCGTGCCCGGCCGGGGCGCCCGCTCCGTCGCCGATGTCGCGGGCGGCCGGGATGCCGTCCAGCGGCAGGACGACGGCGACCTGCCAGCCGCCGTTCGCGCAGGCCCCGGCGGTCAGCTCGCCGCCCAGCCCCGCGACCCGCCGACGCAGCTCCCGGATGCCGGTGCCGCCGCCCTCGCGCTCGGCCGCCGCCGCGGCGTCCGCCCGGGCGCCGGCCGGAACCGGCTCGTTGTGGATCAGGACCCGCAGGGCGCCGCCGTCGGCCACCCGCTCGGCGGTGACCGTCACCCTGGGCGAGGCGGGGGCGTGTCGGCGGACGTTGGTGAGCGCCTCCATCACCACCCGGTAGCCGACGGCGTCGACCAGCTCCGGCAGGCCGTCCACGGCGCCGGGGGAGAGTTCGAGCCGGGCCGGGATCAGCCCGGTGTGCTCGAACCGGTTCATCAGGTCCGGCAGTTCGTCCAGCGAGTGGGGCCGGGCCGCCGTGTTTTCCTCGGGATCGTCCGCCGCCGTCCCGTCCCCGTCCCGGCCCGGCCGGCGGTCCTCTTCCAGCTCGCTGAGGATCCGGATCGTCCGGTCCATCGACTTCAGCGCCTGGATGCCGGCGTTCTCGATCTGCGGGAGCAGCGCCAGCGCCTTCTCCGGCGACACCTTGGCCAGCATCTGGGCCGCCTGCGCCAGCACCATCACCCCGGTCACGTCGTGCGCGGCGAAGTCGTGCAGATCCCGGGCGACGTGCAGCCGTTGGGCGCGCCGCTCCTCCGTGACCGCCAGCCTGCGCCGGCTGTCCAGTGAGCGCAGGTAGCAGGACGCCCCCACCGCGGCCACCGCGGCCAGGCCCCAGACCACGCAGAGCCCGATGGTCTCGCGCGGCCCGGCCGGCGGGTCGAGGGTCAGCGCGATCCGCAGCGGCAGCAGGGTCGCGGTCACCAGCAGGAGCAGCCCCAGCAGGGCGGCGACCGCCGGAGCGGACCCGCGCACCGCGGGCATGACGGTGACCAGCAGGGCGACCGATTCGACCAGGATCCAGAGCCCCGAGGTGTTGTCGGCGGGGCCCTCGTAGCGGAACGTCGCGTACAGCGAGATCGCGCAGGCCGCCGGGACGGTCACCAGGTTCCGGGTCCGTGGTTGCCCCGGCAGCCACACGATCAGGACCGCGGCGGCCAGCACCGCCACCGTCGTCGAGCCCCGGATCAGTACCGAAACCGGTGAACCCGCCCACACCGCAACCGAGATGGCGACCGCCGCGAGTAACGCCGTGCCAACTGGGCGTCCGATCCTGGCCAGTTGATTTGTCATGTGCTCGGATGCTACCCCGTGCGAGGATCAGCCTATGACGACACGCATCGTGATCGCTGACGACCAGGCAACCGTGCGGGAAGGCTTTCGACACATCCTCGACCTGCAACCGGACATGGAGGTGCTCGCGGTCGCGGGCGACGGTGACGAGGCGCTCGAGATCGCGCGAACGCTGCGGCCGGACGTCCTGCTCGCCGACATCCGGATGCCGCGGATGGACGGGCTGGAGCTGACCCGCCGGCTGGCCGAGGAGAGCCCGGGCGTACGGGTCGTCATCGTCACCACCTTCGACCTCGACGAGTACGTCCACTCGGCACTGAAGGCGGGCGCGTACGGCTTCCTGCTGAAGCGTTCCGGTGCGCCGCTGCTGATCGAGGCGGTGCGCGCCGCCGTCGAGGGAGACTCGCTGATCAGCCCGCAGATCACCACCCGGCTGCTGCGGAGCCTGGCCGGCCCGAAGCAGAAGAAGGCGCCCAAGGTCGAGCAGTTGACGCCGCGTGAGCTTGAGGTCGCGCGGCTGGTCGCGGACGGCCTGACCAACGCCGACATCGCGGAGGCGCTGTTCATCTCGGCCGGCACGGTGAAGACCCACATGGCCCACGTGCAGCGGAAGTTGAAGGTGAACAACCGGGTCGGCATCGCGGCCTGGGTCTGGGACTCGGGCGCCCGCCACGGCTGACGGCCTGCTCGCCGTGGACGGACGTCACTGGTCGAGGTAGGCGAGGACGGCGAGGACGCGGCGGTTGTCGCCGTCGGTGGGGAGGAGGCCGAGCTTGGTGAAGATGTTGCTGATGTGCTTGGCGACGGCCTTCTCGGTGATGAAGAGGCCCTGGGCGATGCCGGCGTTGGAGCGGCCCTGGGCGAGCCATTCGAGGACTTCGCGTTCGCGGTCGGTGAGGCTGCCGACGTTCTCGTCGCGTTCCTTGCGGACGAGGAGCTGGGAGATGACGTCGGGGTCCATCGCGGTGCCGCCGTCGGCGACGCGGCGGATCGAGTCGAGGAACTGGGAGCCGTTGGTGACGCGGTCCTTGAGCATGTAGCCGACGCCGCGGCCGCCGCTGGCGAGGAGTTCGCGGGCGTAGAGCGGTTCGACGTACTGGGAGAGGAGCAGGACCGGGAGGTCGGGCATGGTGCGGCGGGCGGTGAGGACGGCGCGCAGGCCCTCGTCGGTGAAGTTCGGCGGAAGCCGGACGTCGACGACCGCGACGTCCGGCTGCTGCTCGGTGAGGGCTGCGAGGAGGTCGGCACCGTTGTCGACGGCGGCCACCACCTCGTGTCCGTAGGCCTGGAGGAGGCGGATCAGGCCGTCCCTCAGGAGGAAGTGGTCTTCGGCGAGGACAATACGCACGGAAGCTCCATCGTCACCATGGTCGGGCCGTTGACGGGGCTGTTCACGGCCAGGACCCCGTCGAACGTGCTGAGTCGTCGCTCGATGCCGCGCAGGCCGGTGCCCCGGGTGGCGTCGGCGCCGCCGCGGCCGCTGTCGGTCACGGTGATGCGCAGCATGCCGTGATCGTAACGGATGTCGATCCAGGCCCGGTCGGCGCCGGAGTGCTTGGCGACGTTGGTGAGGATCTCCGAGATCGCGAAGTAGGCGGCGGACTCGACGGGCATCTCGGGGCGGCCGGGGAGGTCCACGACGACCTCGGTGGGGACCGGGCAGACCATGGCCAGCGCCCGCACCGCGTCGGCGAGTCCGCGGTCGGCGAGGACCGGCGGGTGGATGCCGCGGACCAGGTTGCGGATCTCCTCCAGGGCCTTGGAGGAGGACTGGCGGGCCTCGATGAGCAGCGCCCGGACGGCCTCGGGGTTGGTCTCCAGCAGGTGTTCGGCGGCGTCCAGGGTCATGCCCATCGCGACCAGGCGGGCCTGGGCGCCGTCGTGCAGGTCGCGTTCGATCCGTCGGATCTCGGCCATCTGGGTGTCGACGGCGGTGCTGCGGGTGGTGGTGAGGTGCTGGATCCGGCTGGCCATCAGTTCCTGCTCGCTGGGGGCGAGCATGGAGTGGGTGTACAGGGCGTGCTTGCGGACGGCGCGGGGGGCCATCCACAGGGCCAGCGGCAGTTGCAGGACGCCGAGGACGCCGGCCAGTACCGCGGTGGCCTGGCCGTCGATCGGGATGAACTGGTACCAGAGGCCGTCCCACTGGGTCGACAGCGGGACGCCGAAGAAGGCCAGGAAGATGCCCCAGAAGCCGCTGAGCAGGACGGCGATCGGCATGAAGGCGAGGAAGCCGCCGGCGATCGGGTCGGTGAGCACCCAGGTGAACTCCCGCTTGGTCTGCGGGTCGCTCATGATCCAGCGGTAGCGGGCGACGGCTCCCGAGGCGCCCTCGGGGGCGGCCGGCAGGCCGCTGGGCGGGCCGGGGATCTGCACGCCGGACCAGCGCTCGGACAGGCCGCGCTGGCGGGCGGCCAGCGCCCGGACGCGCTCCATGGCCCGCGGCACCAGGCCGAGGCCGGGGCCGACGAGGGAGATCGCGCCGGTGACCCCGAGCGAGCGCCCGAAGGCCGCGACGGACATCCAGCAGAGGGCCAGTGCCCGCCGCAGCCCGGTGAATCCGGCGGGGACGGAGAATCCCCTGATCTCGACCGCCGAGGGGCTTCCCCCGAGCTTCATCGTGCGGTCCATGACCCGCTCCTCTCTGTGCCGTTCGCTGTGCCGCGGCCGTGGTGGCCGTGTGACCATTCTGGCGGGGACGGCGTGCCGGAATCGGTAGTAATAACCCCCCTCTTGCACGACCGGAGGGGGAGGTTCTTCTACCTGGCGGCGGCGGTGACGTCGGCGGGTGGGCTCAGAAGCCGTCCGAGCCGCCCTCGGCGGTGTCGGGGGCGGCGACGAAGAGGGACAGGGTGTCCGCCACGCAGGCCGCGTGCTGCTGGCCCTCGACCTCCACCGTCATCCGGACCGCGGCCAGGTGGCCCATCGGGGTCTCGCGGACGCTGGTGACCTTGGCGCCGCCGCGGACCCGGGCGCCGACCGGGATCGGGCGGGGGAAGCGGACCTTGTCCAGGCCGAAGTTGACGCCCAGTTTGACGTTGTGGATCTCGAAGATCGCGCGCATCATCGCGGGCAGCAGGCCGAGCGTCATGTAGCCGTGGACGATGGTCCCGCCGAACGGGCCGGTGGCGGCGCGCTCCGGGTCCACGTGGATCCACTGGAGGTCGCCGGTGGCGTCGGCGAACTGGTCGACGCTGTGCTGGGTGACGTCGAGCCATTCGCTGTAGCCGAGGTGCTCCCCGGTCGCCCCGGTGAATTCGGCCAGGTTGGCAAAGGATCTCATGCGGGTGATTCTGGGCGGCCGTCCATGGCGCGGACAAGGCGTCGGGGGGCCGTGGGGCCGTTCGGTCAGCGTGCCGTCAGTTGGCCGTCAGCGGAGGGGGCGGGGCGGCGGGAAGGCCGGAGGCCCGCCGGCGCCGGGAGCGCGGGCGGGCCTCTGGGGCAGGGTGGGGAGGGCTCAGCCGTAGCGCTTGAGCTCGTGGAAGAAGTCCGGGACGGTGTGCAGCTGCCCGGCCGCGAGGACGCGGTCGTAGACGTGCTTGGCGACGGCCATGTCGAGCACGCCGAGGCCGAACGGGGAGAAGACCACCGGCCGGTCGGACGGCGGGGTGATCGTGCCGGTGAGCACGTCGTAGAGCGTGCCGGCGACGAACTCGCGGTGGCCGACGCGCTGTTCGGCCAGGTGCGGCGAGGTGCCGGCCTTCATGCAGTGCTCGATGTCGTCGACGACGTTCCACGAGTCGAGGACGATCTCGGGGGAGAGGTCGCGCAGCGAGACGTGCAGCACCAGCGGGTTGTGCGAGAACCACTGCGGGTCCGTCACGTGCGGCTCGCCGGCGATGGTGGCGAAGACCACCAGGTCGCTGGAGCGGATCAGGTCCTCGGCCTTGTCGTGGACGGTGATCTCCACGCCCTCGCCCTCGGCCCGGCGCAGGTAGTCGGAGAAGCCCTCGGCGTGCTCGGCGGACAGGTCGTGGACGCCGGCCGCGGTGAAGTCGAAGCCGTTGGCGGCGAGGTAGGTGTGCACGTAGCGGGCGATCAGGCCGACGCCGAAGAAGCCGACCCGGGTCGGGCGCTCGCCGCGGGCGTCGGCGAGCCGGGCCGCCGCGAGGGCCGCGGAGGCGGCGGTGCGCGCCGCGCTGATGATCGAGCTCTCCAGGCAGGCGAACGGGTAGCCGGTCTCGGCGTCGTTGAGGATCAGGACGGCCGAGGCGCGCGGGAGGCCGGCCGCCACGTTGTCCGGGAAGCTGGAGATCCACTTGATGCCGTGCACGCCGACCTCGCCCTTGACCGAGGCCGGCAGCGCGATGATCCGGGAGGACGGGCGGTCGGGGAAGCGCAGGAAGTACGAGTCCGGGTTGACCGTCTGCCCCTCGCCGTGCAGCCGGTACGCGGCCTCGACCGTGGCGACGACCTCGTCCTCGTGCCCGTTGAGGGCCTCGTGCACCTGGGCGCCGGAGACCACGGCGAAGGGAGGGACCTGATTCATGGGAACAGTGCTCCTGGTCGGAGGGGTGCGGATCGGAGGGTGGGGAAACGGGAGGGGCGGAGGAGGGGTCAGCCGATGCGGGCCAGGCCCTTGGCGCGCTGCCGCGCCCGCCCGCGCGAGACCACCAGCGGGTCCCAGTCCGGGCCGCGGTCGGGCAGCCGGGAGGGGTCGCCGAGCACCGCGCCGCCGAACACCTCGCGCAGCAGCCCGCGGCCGATGATGTCGGAGGCGGCGGCCATGCCGCTGTTCGCGACCGCGGCGATGCCGCTGCCGTAGCGGACGCTCTGGCCGACCACGTACAGGCCCTCGACCTCGGTGCGCACGTCCGGCCGCTGGTTGGAGCCGCCCCAGCTGGCCATGCCGTACGGGGTGCCGCCGGTGGCCCGGATGTAGCGCTCGTGGGTGAGCGGGGTGGCCGTCTCCAGGTGGGTGATGCGCTCCCGGAACGGGCCGATGACCTTCTCGGCGGTGGCCAGCATGACCTCGGTGAGCTGCTGCTTGCGGGCGAGGTAGGCGGCGTTGCGGCGGTAGGGCTCGCCGTCGGCCGGGCCGCCCTCCAGGCCCCAGAACCCGTAGCCGGGCGGCAGGCCCGTCATGAGCTGGAAGTTGCTGTGGCCGGGCGGGCAGACGGCGGTGGCGCCCGGGTCCTTGAGGGAGGCGAAGGAGAAGGTGAGCGCCGGCACCGAGTCCATCGAGCCGTCCCGCGCGTACCGCTCCAGCATGGCGGCGTGCGCGCCCTCCATGTCGTCGCTGTCGTGCCACCAGAGGTTGGCGTTGGGCAGGCCCGGCAGTTCGGTGTCGAGCCCGATGTACACCGAGACGAAGGAGCCGCGCATGGTCGCCGCGCGGGTGCGGGCCACCACCTCGGCGGGGAAGGCGTCCTCGCCGCCGCACAGGTCGAGGACGGTGCGCCGGTAGTCCGCGTTGGAGATGACCAGCGGGGCCGAGACCCGCTGCCCGTCGGTGAGTTCGACGCCGGTGGCGCGCCCGTTCTCGACCAGGATGCGGCGGACGTCGCAGCGGGTGCGCAGTTCGCCGCCGTGCGCCTCCAGCGCCTCGACGAACGCGGCGACCATCGCCTGGCCGCCGCCCTCGGGGTAGTACGCGCCGCGCAGGTAGTGGTCCATCATCGAGGCGTGGTGGGCCAGGCTGATGCCGTCGGGCATGGTGCCGTAGTTGCCGGCCTGCGCCGCGAGCAGCGTGCGCGCCTTGGCGGAGAGGCCGAAGTGGCCCAGGGCGTCGGCGAAGGTGCGGCGGGACCAGCGCATGGTCTGCGGGGACTTGCGGAACAGGTCGACCAGGGACTCGCCGTTCAGGCCGGCGCGGGTCGAGCCGGCCACGTTCTCGGCGAGTTCGAGGAAGCCGGCGATCCGGTCGGCCTCCTCGGGCAGGGCCTGCCGCAGCCGGTCGCGGTAGGCGTCCCAGCCGGCCGGCACGTCGACGGTCGCGGTGGGCGTGATGATCCGGTCGAAGCCCTGCTCGTTGTCCATCGGCCGGAACCGCACCCGGTCCAGGACGCCGAGGCCGGCCAGGATCGCCGGGAAGTGCCCGTCGGGGCCGCAGTCGCCGAGGTAGTGCGTGCCGACGTCGAACTCGTACTTGCGCCGGCGGCGGAACACGTGCGCGTTGCCGCCGGCGATGTCGTGCTGTTCGAGGACGAGGACGCTGCGCCCGTCGGCCGCCAGGTAGCCGGCGGTGGTCAGGCCGCCGATGCCGCTGCCGACGACGATCGCGTCGTAGTGGTCGCGCAGTCCCTGGGCCCCCTGCATTCGTGCTCCCATCAGAACGTGCCGCCGCCGTGGATCTCGAAGACCGACCCGCTGATGTAGGCGGCGCGGTCGGAGACCAGGAAGGAGACCAGGTCGGCCACCTCCTCGGGCTTGCCGGCCCGGCCGAGGGCGACGTTCTTCAGCATCCGCTCCACCGCGGCGTCGGACATGTCGCCGACCATGTCGGTGGCGATCAGGCCCGGCGCGACCACGTTGGCGCGCACGCCGCGCGGGCCGGTCTCCTTGGCGAGGGACTTGGTGAAGCCGATGATGCCGGCCTTGGACGCGGCGTAGTTGGCCTGGCCGAGGTTGCCGTAGATGCCGGACACCGAGGACAGGTTGACGATCGATCCGCTGCGGCGCTTGCTCATCGCGAAGGCGGCGGCGCGGCACACGTGGTACACGCCGTCCAGGTTGGTGCGCAGGACCTGGTTCCAGTCGTCCTCCGGCATCAGGATGACCGGGCGGTCCCGGGTGATGCCGGCCGAGGTGACGGCGGCGTCCACCGGGCCGACCTCGCGCTCGGTGCGGTTGTACCAGTCGCGGACCTGCTCCGGGTCGGCCACGTCGCACTGGGTGGCCGTGATCCGGGTGCCGAACTCTCCCGCCTGCTTGGCGAGTTGCTCGGCAGCCTCGGCGTTGGAGCGGTAGCAGAAGGCGACGTCGTAGCCGTCCTGGGCCAGGCGCAGCACGATGGCCTTGCCGATGCCCCGGGACCCGCCGCTGACCAGGGCGATCACGCGTGCTCCCCGAAGAGTCTCAGGACGGCGCAGCCCACCGCGCCGTCACGGTCGACGGCGGACACCAGGGCGATCCGGCCCCGGGCCGCCGGGTCGGCCTCGGCCACGCCGAGCACCGCCTGGATCTGGAAGGACGCGGAGGCCGCGCTGGTGTCGCCGAGCAGTTCCATGGACGGGACCCGGCCCAGTGCCTCGGCCGGCAGCAGCGCGGCGAGCGCGTCGTACTCGGCCCGGCCGGCCGCGGTCGGCGCGGCGCACGGGACGGCGGCCCAGACCTCGTCGGCGGTGACGCCGGCGCGGGCCAGGGCGCGCTGCACGCACGCGGTGACGGCGGCCTTCGGGTCGTCGTCGATGTCGACGCGGGTCTCCACCGCGAGCACCGCGGCGAGCGCCGGGCGCTGGGCGGTGCCGGCGTGCTCGACCACGAACAGGCCGCAGCCCTCGCCGAGCAGCGGCGTGGAGTCGCCGGCCGCGACGGCGGTGTGCTCGATCCAGGCGTGCGCGGCGGAGAACTCCTCGGCCGAGCCGACCAGGTACTTGGTCGCCCGGCCCTGGCCCATCAGGCGTCGCGCGTAGTTGAGGGCGAGCAGGCCGCTGACCCGGCCGCCGGCGACGGTGGTGTTGGGGCCCTTGAGGTCGTGCCGGATGGCGGTGGCGCCGGCGGCGTGGTTGAGGCTGCCGAAGGGGATGCGGCCGGCGTCGACGTGGAAGGGCAGCGCGTTGGTGTAGGACTGCTTGAGGAAGTTGGTGACGTTCTCCAGGCTGCCCATCGAGATGCCGAGGACCACACCGGTGCGGTCGTCGGTCTCCACCACCCGGTTGCCGTCAGCGTCCTTGAGCAGGCCGTCGGAGGCGACCAGGGCCAGCGCGGTGAGCCGGTCCATCTTGGCGGTGCCGGTGGGGCCGAGCAGGCCCTTGATGTCGAAGCCGGGCACCAGGCAGACGTCGGGCGACGGCAGCGTGCCGAGCGCGGCGTCCGCCTTGACGGCGGTCTTGGCGCCGGCGCGCACGCCGGACGCGAAGTCCTGGCGGGTCAGGCCGTACGGCGACACGGCCGACCAACCGGTGATGACGAGTGTCTCCGGCGGCAGGGCCGCCGGGGTGGCTGCGGTGGTCATCGTCAGACTCGCTCTCCGTACGTGCCCAGAATCAGGATGGCGTTGTTGCCGGCGAAGGCGCTGGAGTTGTTCTCCACGATCCGGACCTCCGCGTCGACGGCCTGGTTGGGCACGACGTCCAGCGGGCAGTCGGGGTCGGTCTCCACGTGGTTGATGGTCGGCGGGATGAACTGGTGCTCGATGGCGAGGCTGCAGGCGATCGCGCCGAGCGCGCTGGCCGCGCCCATCGAGTGGCCGAGCATCGACTTCACCGCGACGGTGCGCGGCGGTGCGTCGCCGTACACGTCGACGATGGCGGCCGACTCGGTCTTGTCGTTGGCCTTGGTGCCGGTGCCGTGCGCGGAGATGAAGTCGATCTCGTCCCGCTCGACCCCGGCGTCGTCCAGGGCGAGCCGGATGCCGCGCGCGATGCCGTCGCGGTTCGGCGCGGTCGGGTGGGCGGCGTCGCAGCTGAGGCCGTACCCGAGCACCTCGGCGTAGATGTGCGCGCCGCGGGCGAGGGCGGACTCCAGGCTCTCCAGGACGAGGATGCCCGCGCCCTCGCCGGTCAGGATGCCCTGGCGGTTCTTGTCGAACGGGCGGACCACGTCCGGGGTGAGCGCGCCGAAGCGCTTGAACAGCGCGAAGGCCTTGCGGCAGACGGCGTCGGCGCCGCCGCACAGGGCGATGTCGACCTCGCCGGAGCGGATCGCGTCCAGCCCGTAGCCGATCGAGTAGTTGCCCGCCGCGCAGGCGGTGGTGATGGTGGTCGGCTCCACGTTCGGCATCCGCAGCTCGCGGGCGATGACGGTGGTGAGCCGGCCGGCGTTGATCCGGCGGGACAGCACCGGGTCCATGCCCTCCGGGTCCCCGGCCGCGATCTCCTGCTCGACCAGCACGCCGATGTCGTGCCCCTCGCCGTCGGTGGTGCCGACGCTGATGACGGCCTGGCGCTCGCCGAGGTCGGCCTCGGTGAGCCCGGCGTCCTCCACGGCCATCCGGGCGGCGGCGACGGCGAACTGCCCGGCGCGGCCCATGTCGTCGAGGGGGACGTTGCGGATCCAGCGCTCCGGCTCGAAGTCGGGGACCTCGCAGGCGATGTTCTGGCCGAACCCCTCGGTGTCGAACCGGGTGATCGGCCGCGCACCGGAGCGGCCGGCCCGCAGCCCCGCGGTGTACTCCTCGACACCCGTGCCGATGCTGGAGATCGCCCCGAGGCCGGTGAGGACGACCCGGCGGCGGTCGGCGGGCACGCCGGCGCGGGGTGCCGCTGGTGACTGTGCGGTGGACATGGGACTCCTTAAGCAGTGGGATGCCTGCGGGCGGGGGTTCCGGTCCCGGAACCCGCCCCGATCACCAGCCGGCGGCCGTCGCGGTCACCTGGTACGTGGCCTCCACGTTCACCATCTTCGGCAGCTCGTTCATGTCGATGACGATGGAGTACTCCATCTCCAGGGCGCTGAGCACGTCGATGAGCTTCAGCGAGTCGGCGCCCAGCTCGTCGACGAACAGCGCGGTGTCGGCGAACTCGGTGTGCACGTCGATGTTCTCGGCGATGATTTCGCGGATCCGGGTGAGACGCTCCGGGGCTACCGTCGTCATGCTCGTTTTCCTCCGTTTTTGCGGGTGCCCTGTGCGGGTGCCCTGGGGTGCCCGGAAATCGGGCCTCTGAGCAGCAAATTAGTCAGGCCCGATGACGGGTCGATGACGTCCAACTGACCGCTCACTGACGGGTCCTGGCGGGGTGTCGCGTGCCTGGTGGGGAGGGGTGCCGGGGACAAAACGGCCGCCCGCCGCACCGGCGGGCGAAGGCCCTGGGGGTGCGGCGGGCGGCGGGGTCGGAGCCGTCCGGCGGCGTTCTTCCGGATTCCGGGCGCGGGCCCGGCCGGTCAGCCCTGCTGCTGGAGGCTGAGCGGGCGCATGTCCGTCCAGTTGCCCTCGATGTGGGCGACGGCGGTGGCCCGGTCGGTGGCCTCCAGGGTCACCGACCAGCCCTCCGGGACGGCGGCGAAGGACGGCCACAGGGAGTGCTGCCCCTCCGCGTTGACGAGGACGAGGAAGGTGCCGTCTTCGCGGTCAAAGGGGTTCGCCATGACTGTTCTCCAGATCTCGGGATCGCGGGACGTGCCGGGTTGACCGGGCGTCAGGTGGTCGGGGTGCCGGTCGGGCTCGCGGCCAGGGCGGCGAGGGCGTGTTCGACGACCGCGCCGATCGCCGCCGCCGGTGCGGGTTGCAGTAGCTGCTGGTGCCCGCTGTCCACGTCGTGCGCGAGGACGGCGGAACCGACGTGCGGCTCCCAGCTCTTGACCTTGAGGGCGCGCTCCTCCGGGGTGGGGCGGGTGTCGCCGCCGACCGCCACGAAGAGCGTCATCGGGCAGCCGTCGAAGCGGCCCGGGGTGAACCGCTGGAACAGCTCCAGGTTGTTCCGCATGACCCCCAGCAGCCGTTCCAGCGTACCCGGTTCGAGCGCGGCGAGGGGGCCTTCGGTGCGGGCCAGGTGCGCGGCGACGCCTTGCGGGGTGAGCCGTTCCGGCTCCGCCGCGTCGACCCCGGCCTCGGCCAGGAAGTCGGCGAGGAACTCGGCGTCGCTGGGCCGGGCCCCGAGGGCGTCGTCGGGGTAGGCGTCCAGGTTGGCCAGGAGCGCCACCTGTTCGCCGGCGGCGTGCAGCCGGACGGCCATCTCGTGCGCCACGACGCCGCCGTAGGACCAGCCGAGCAGGTGGTACGGGCCGTGCGGCTGTACGGCGCGCACCCGGGCCAGGTACTCCTCGGCGACGTCGCCCAGGTCGGTCGGCAGCGGGCCGTCGTCGGACAGGCCGCGGGCCTGGAGGCCGTAGACCGGCTGCTCCGGGTCGAGGTGCTCGGCGAGCGCCGCGAACGGGATCGCGAAGCCGAGGCCGCCGTGCACGCAGAACAGCGGGGGCCGCCCGCCGGTGGGCCGGATCGGCAGGACGGGCCCGAGCAGGTCGACCGCGCCGCCCCCGGTGGCGGCGGCCGCGGCCAGCGCCTCCAGGGTGCGGTGCTCGAAGACCGCGCCGAGGCTGATCGGCAGCCCGGCCCGGCCGGCCGCGTTGACCAGCCGGATCGCCTTCAGGCTGTCCCCGCCGAGGGCGAAGAAGGAGTCGTCGGGGCCGACCGGGCCCGTGCCCAGGACCTCCTCGACGGCGGCGCAGAGCAGCCGTTCCGGCTCGGTGCGGGGCGCCCGCGGGGCGCGGGCCGAGGGGGTGGCCGCGGGGGCGGGCAGGGCCTTGACGTCCAGCTTGCCGTTGGCGTTCAGCGGCAGTTCCGGCAGTGCGGTGTAGCTCTCCGGCACCATGTGGCCGGGCAGCGAGCGGGCCAGGTGGCCCTGCAACTCGGCCGGTCCGGGGGTCGGCCGGCCGTCGGCGGGCACCAGGTAGGCGACCAGGCGGCGCTGGCCGGCGGCGTCGGCGGGGGCCAGGACGGCGGCCCGGGCGACGGCCGGGTGCTCGGCCAGCAGCCGTTCGATCTCGCCGAGTTCGACCCGGTAGCCGCGGATCTTGACCTGCTGGTCGGCGCGGGCGACGTACTCGATCCGGCCGTGCCGGTCCCAGCGGACCAGGTCGCCGGTGCGGTACATGCGCTCCCCGGGCGCGCCGAACGGGCAGGCGGTGAAGCGGGCGGCGGTCAGCGCGGGCTGGCCGAGGTAGCCGCGGGCCAGGCCCTCGCCGGCCAGGTACAGCTCGCCGACCACGCCGCGCGGCACCGGCCGCAGCGCCTCGTCCAGGACGTACGCGCGGGTGTCGCCGATCGGCAGGCCGATCGGGACGGTGCCCTCGGCGCGGCCGAGGTCCTGGCCGGTGGCGAAGGTGGTGGTCTCGGTGGGGCCGTACACGTTGAACACCGTGGTGTCCGGCAGGGCGGCCCGCAGCCGGTCCAGGTGGTCGCGGGAGTGCGCCTCGCCGCCGGTGAGCAGCGCCCGCAGCGGGGCCAGGGCGCGCGGCCGGGTGTCGGCGATGGTGTTGCACAACTGGGTGGTGAGGAAGGCGACGCTCACCCGGGCGCGGGCCAGGAAGGACTCCAGGGCCTGCGGGTCGGCCGGGCCGGGCGGGTGGACCGCCACCCGGGCGCCGTGGGCGAGCGCGCCCCAGATCTCGAAGGTGGAGGCGTCGAAGGCGACCGGCGCGAAGTAGAGGAAGGTGTCCGCGGCGGTCGGCGCCAGCTCCGGCAGGCCCAGGACCAGGCGGACGGCGGCGCGGTGCGGGACCGCGACGCCCTTGGGCTTGCCGGTGGAGCCGGAGGTGTAGATGACGTACAGCAGGTCGTCGGGGTCGATCGGGGCGGCGGGCACCGGGGCGGTGACGGGCCGGTCGGCCAGGTCGGCCAGGGTTTCGGGGGCGTCCAGGAGCAGCTTGACGACCCCGGCGGGGAGCTCCCGTTCGGCCAGGGAGCGTTCGGTGACGAGCAGCCGGGCGCCGCTGTCGGCCAGCATGTCGCGGACCCGCTCGTCGGGGTAGGACGGGTCGATCGGCAGGTAGGCCGCGCCGGTGCGGGCGATCGCCAGCAGGGTGCTCACCACGGCCGGGCCGCGCTCCAGGCGCAGCGCCACCAGGTCGCCCCGGCGGGCGCCGCGCGCGGTCAGCAGGTGGGCCAGGCGGTTGGCCTCGGCGTCCAGTTCGGCGTAGCTGGTGTGCCGCAGCCGCTCGGGGCGGCCGGGCTCGGTGTGGACCAGCGCGACCGCGTCCGGGGTGGCCGCGATCCGGCGGTCCACCAGGGCGGTGAGGGTGCTGCGCGGGGTGCCGGCCCGGTGGGTGCCGAGGGCGAGCAGTTCGGCCTCCTCCTCGGGCCCGAGCAGGTCCAGCCGGGACAGCGGCCGGGCGGGTTCGGCGAGGGCGGCGGCGAGCAGTCGCAGGTAGGCGTCGGTGATCCGGCGGGCCGTGGCGGGTTCGAACAGGTCGGTGCGGTACTCGACGGCGAGCGCGAGCGCGCCGCCGGCCTGCTCGGTGAGCTGGAAGAACAGGTCCCACTTGGCGGTCCGGACCGGCACCGGCTGCTCGGTCACGGCGAGCTCCGGGTCGTCCTCGGGCGCCGGGGCCGGGCCGGCCTGCTGGAAGCCGAGCATCACCTGGAACAGCGGGTGCCGGGCCATCGAGCGCTCGGGGTTGAGCACCTCGACGAGCTTCTCGAAGGGCACGTCCTGGTGCTGGTGGGCGGCCAGGTCGTAGGCCCGGACCCGTTCGGCGAGCTCGCGCAGTCCCGGGTCGCCGGAGGTGTCGGTGCGCAGCACCAGGGTGTTGACGAACATGCCGACCAGCTCGTCGAGCCGCTCGTCGGTGCGGCCGGCGATCGGGCTGCCGAGCGGGATGTCGGTGCCCGCGCCGAGCCGGGTGAGCAGGGCGGCGAGCCCGGCCCGCAGCAGCATGAAGACGCTGACGCCCCAGGCGGCGGCGAGCCGGTGCAGCTCGGCGCTGAGCGGCTGCGGCACGGTGGTGCGCACGACGTCGCCGCGGTGCTCGGCCCGGGTGCCGCGCGGGTGGTCGAAGGGCAGCGCCAGTTCCTCCGGCAGGCCCTTCAGGGTCTCGCTCCAGTAGCCGAGTTGGCGGGTGAGCTCGCTCTGCGGGTCGTCCTCCGCGCCGAGCAGTCCGCGCTGCCACAGGGCGTAGTCGGCGTACTGGACGGGCAGCGGCGGCAGTTGGGCCGGGCGGCCGGCCACCCGGGCCCGGTAGTACGCGGTGAGGTCGCGGGTGAGCGGGGCGAGCGACCAGCCGTCGCCGGCGATGTGGTGCAGGACGATCGTCAGCACGTGCTCGTCCGGGCCGAGCCGGAACAGGCGGGCGCGGAGCGGGAGGTGGTGTTCCAAGTCGAAGCCGCGCGCGGCCTCGGCGGCGAGGGCGGCGGGCAGGCCCGCCTCGGTGGTCTCGCTCACCGGGAGCGGGACGGCGGCCTCGGCCGGGGTGAGCACCCGCTGTTCGGCCGGTCCGCTGCCGGTGGTCTCGGGGGCCTCAGCGGGGGCGTGTTGCGGGAAGACGGTGCGCAGCGCCTCGTGCCGGGTGACCACGTCGTGCAGGGCGCCCGTCAGGGCGGCGGTGTCGAGCCGCCCGGAGAGGCGGATCGCCAGCGGGATGGCGTACAGCCCGCCGGGTGCGCCCAGGTGCTCGACGAACCAGAGCCGCTGCTGCGCGTACGACAGCGGCAGCACGGCCGGGCGCGGCCCGGCGGCGAGCGGGGCGCGGCCGGGTGCGGCGGCGGCCAGCCGTTCGGCGAGGCGGGCGGGGGAGGGGGCCTCGAAGAGGTCCCGCACCTGGAGTTCGGCGCCGAGTTCGGCGCGGACCCGGTTGACGATCCGGGTGGCGAGCAGCGAGTGGCCGCCGAGGGCGAAGAAGTCGTCGTCGACGCCGACCCGGTCGAGTCCGAGCACCTCGGCGAAGACGCCGCAGAGCTGCTCCTCCTCGGCGGTGCGCGGGCTGCGGGCCGAGGTGGTGTACGCGGGGGCGGGCAGGGCGCGGCGGTCGAGCTTGCCGTTGGCGGTCAGCGGCAGCGCGGCGAGCGGGACCACGGCCGCCGGGACCATGTACTCGGGCAGCCGCTCGGCGGCGAACTCCCGCAGCCCGGCCGGGTCGGCGCCGTCGCGGGGCACCACGTAGGCGACCAGGCGCTGGTCGCCGGGCCGGTCCTCGCGGGCGATCACGGCCGCCTCGGCGACCGCGGGGTGTTGGCCGAGGACGGTCGCGATCTCGCCCAACTCGATCCGGAAGCCGCGCAGTTGGACTTGCTCGTCGGCGCGGCCCAGGTACTCCAGGGTGCCGTCGGCCCGCCAGCGGCCGAGGTCGCCGGTGCGGTACATCCGGGTGCCGCCGGGCTCGAACGGGCAGGCGACGAAGCGGGCCGCGGTGAGGTCGGGGCGGCGCAGGTAGCCGCGGGCCAGGCCGGGGCCGGTGATGTACAGCTCGCCGGGCACGCCGGCCGGGACGGGCTGCAGGGCGCCGTCGAGCAGGTAGACCCGCAGGTCCGGGATGCCGCGCCCGATCACACTGCCGCCGCCGGCGGCGGCCGTCGGGGCGTCCAGCTCCTGGTAGGAGACGTGCACCGTGGTCTCGGTGATGCCGTACATGTTGACCAGGCGCGGAGCGTCGTCGGCGTGCCGGGTGTACCAGTCGGTGAGCTTGCCGATGTCCAGCGCCTCGCCGCCGAACACCACGGTCCGCAGGGCGAGCGGGCGCGGGCGGTCGGCGTCGGCGCGCATCAGCTGGTAGAAGGCGGACGGCGTCTGGTTGAGGACGGTCACCCGCTCCTCGGCGAGCAGGTCCAGGAAGGCGTCGGGGGAGCGCGACACGTCGTACGGCACCACGACCAGCCGGCCGCCGCGCAGCAGCGCGCCCCACAGCTCCCAGACGGTGAAGTCGAAGGCGATGGAGTGGAACAGCGTCCACACGTCGCCGGGGCCGAAGTCGAACCAGTCGTCGGTGGCCTCCAGCAGCCGCGCCACGTTCTGGTGCGGCACCACGACGCCCTTGGGGCGGCCGGTGGAGCCGGAGGTGTAGATGACGTAGGCCGGGTGCTCGGGGGAGGCCGCAGTGTCCGGGGCGGTGGCCGGGTGGGCGGCCAGCGCGGCGGCCGTCTCCGGGGCGTCCAGGTCCAGGCGCGGCAGGTCCGGGGCGTCGGGCGGCTCGGGCAGCACGCCGCCGGCGGTCAGCAGCAGCGCCGGACGGGCGTCGCGCAGGGTGTAGCCGATCCGGTCGGCCGGGTGGCCGGGCTCCAGCGGCAGGTAGGCCGCGCCCGCCTTGAGGACGGCCAGGACGGCGACGATCAGCTGGACGCCGCGCGGCAGCGCGACGGCCACCAGGCTCTCCGGGCCGGCGCCGCGGGCGGCGAGCAGGTGGGCGAGCCGGTTGGCCTGCTCGTCCAGCTCGCGGTAGCTGAGGGCGGCCTCGCCGGGGGCGGTGACCGCGACGGCGTCCGGGGTGCGGGCGGCCTGCTCGGCGAACAGCTCCGCGACGGTGGCGCGCCGCGCGGGCTCCCGGGGGGCGGCCGAGGCGCCGCTCCACTCGCCGAGGATGCGGGCCAGTTCGGCGGGCTCGGGCGCGCCGAGCCGGGCGAGCGGGGCCTGCGGGTCGTCGGCGACCTGCTCCAGGACGCGGACCAGCCGGTCCAGGACGCGCTGCGCGGACGACTGCGGGTCCTCGGCGGCGTCAGTGTGCTCAGCGGCCTCGGCGAAGGCCGAGGGCCGGTAGGCGAGGTGCAGGTCCAGCCGCTCGCCGGGGAAGACGGTGAGGCTCAGCGGGTAGTGGGTGGCCGAGAGCACCTGGGCGGAGCTGACGGTGCCGCCCGACTCGCGGAACAGCGCGGCCTCGTCCAGCGGGTAGCTCTGGAAGGCGAGGACGGTGTCGAACAGCTCGCCCTGGACGCCGGAGGCGGCCTGCGCCTCGGCGAGCGGCAGGTGTTCGTGCGGCATCATCGCGAGCTGCTGGCGGGCCAGCGCCTCGAACAGCTCGCTCGCCCGCTGGTCCGGGCGCAGATCGGCGCGGACCGGCAGGGTGTTGGCGAACAGGCCGATCATCGACTCGACGTCCGGGACCTCGGCCGGGCGGCCGGAGGTGACCGACCCGAACACCACGTCCTCGCGGCCGGTGAGCCGGCCGAGCAGCAGCGCCCAGCAGCCCTGCACCACGGTGTTGAGGGTCAGGCCCCGGCCGCGCGCCCAGCCGGCGAGCGCCGCGGTGCGTTCCGGCGACAGGAACCCCCGGACGAGCGACGGCAGTTCGAGGGACTCGCCGTCGCCGGCCGCGGGCAGCGCCCGGACCGGCCCGTCCAGGCCGTCCAGCAGCTGCGCCCAGGCCGCCCGCGCGGCGGCCCGGTCGCGGCCGTTCAGCCAGGTCAGGAACGAGCGGTACGGCGCGGGCGCGGGCAGCGCCGCCGCCCCCGCCTCGTCGCCGAGCAGCACCAGTTCGCGGACGGCCAGCGGGAACGACCAGCCGTCCATGACGATGTGGTGCACCGACCAGAGGAACCGGTGGTGCCCCGCGCCGAGCCGGATCAGGGTGAACCGCATCAGCGGCGGCCGCGCCAGGTCGAACCGGCGCAGCCGGTCCTCACGCGTCAGCCGCTGCGCCTCCGCCTCCCGGTCGGCCTCGGGCAGGTGGGTGAGGTCGTGCAGCTGCCACTGCGGCTCGACCTCGGTCTCCTTGAGGACGACCTGGACGGGCTCGCCGGTCTTGCGGTTGCGGAAGCAGGCCCGCAGGTTGGGGTGCCGGCGCAGCAGCGCGGCCGAGGCCGCGCGCAGCCGGGCGGCGAGCTGCTCGCCGTCACCCGCGCCCGGCCCGTCGACCTCCGCGACGAACTGGAGGGTGTACAGGTCGGGCGAGGCCTGGTCGTACGAGGACAGGAACAGCAGCCCCTGCTGGAGGGGGGAGAGCGGAAGTACTTCGCTGATCTTCGACCCGGTTCTGGGGGCGGTCGTCACGAAAGTTCCTCATTCAACTCGAATTCCAGATCGGCCAGTTCCTCGTCGGACAGGGCGATCAGACTGCTTTCGGGCTCCGTCGGGGCGGGCTCGGCGGGGTTCTGCTCCTGCTCCTCGGCGACCTGGGCCAGGGCGGCGGCGGTCTTGTGGGTGAAGATGTCGCGGGTGGTGAGGGTGAGTCCGGCCTTGCGGGCCCGGCTGACGACCTGGATGGAGCGGATGCTGTCGCCGCCGAGGGCGAAGAAGTCCTCGTCGATGCCGACCCGGCCGGTGCCGAGGACCTCGGCCAGGATCTCGGTCAGCACCTGCTCGCGCTCGGTGCGCGGCGCGCGGGCCTCCTCCTGGTCCCCGAGATCGGGCCTGGGCAGGGCCTTGCGGTCGAGCTTGCCGTTGGCCGTGAGCGGCATGGCGGGCAGCACCAGCCAGGACGCCGGGATCATGTACCCGGGCAGCAGCTCGGCCAGTTGACGGCGGATCCGGTCCGGGTCGACGCCGGGGCCGGTGAGGTAGCCGATGAGGCGGGGGTTGCCGGAGGCGTCGGGGAGGACGGCGACGGCGGCGTCGGCGACGGTCTCCAGCGAGCGGATGACGGCTTCGATTTCGCCGGTTTCGACGCGGCGGCCGCGGATCTTGACCTGGTGGTCGCGGCGTTCGATGAATTCGAGCTGGCCGTCGGGTCGTTGGATGACGCGGTCGCCGGTGCGGTACATCCGGGTGCCGGGTCCGGCGTAGGGGTCGGCCATGAAGGTGGCGGCGGTGCGGGCGGGGTCGTGGAGGTAGCCGCGGCCGACTCCGGCGCCGCCGATGTAGAGCTCGCCGGGGACGCCGACGGGGACGGGCTGGAGTTCGTCGCTGAGGACGTAGAGGCGGGTGTTGCGGACGGCGGTGCCGATGGGGACGCGGGCGGTGAGGGTGTCGCCGGCGCGGATGACGGCGTGGGTGACGTCGTCGGAGCACTCGGTGGGGCCGTAGGCGTTCATCATCGGGATGTGCGGGTGGCGCGTGTGCCAGCGGTGGCAGAGGTCGGCGGGGAGGGCTTCGCCGGTGACCATCAGCCAGCGCAGGTCCGGGAGTTCGGGTGCGGTGCCGTCGAGGTCCCAGGCGTCCAGGGCGGCGCGCAGCAGCGAGGGGACGACCTCCAGGACGGCAATCTTCTCGTCCCGGGCCATCCCGAACAGGGCGGCCGGGTCGGCGGCCATGTCGGTGCCGGAGACCCGGACGGTGCCGCCGACGACCAGCGGGGCGAGCATCTGCCACACCGACACGTCGAAGGTGAGCGGCGCGTTCTGGACGACGCCCTCCCCGGCTACCAGGTCGAGATCGCCGACCTTGGCCCAGAGGTGGTTCATCATCCCCGAGCGCTGCACCATCGCACCCTTGGGCTTGCCGGTGGAGCCCGAGGTGAACATCACGTACGCCAGGTCCAGCCCGGTGCCCACGCAGTCGGGCAGGGCCCGCGCGCCGGCGGCCTGCTCCAGGCCGATGACGGTGACCGGCCCGTCCTGGACGGCGGCGGCGAACTCGGCGGCCTGCTCCTCGTACCCGGCGCCGACCAGCAGGTGGCGGGCGCCGCCGTCCTCCAGCAGCCCGGTGTTGCGGGCGGCCGGGGCGGTCGGGTCGAGCGGCAGGTAGGCGCCGCCGGCGCCGATCACGCCCAGCACGCCGGTGATGAACGGGACGCCGGGCTCGGCGAGCATCGCGACCACCGAGCCGGTGGTGACACCGGCCTCGGTGAGGCCCGCGGACAGGCCGCCGGCCGCCTCGACCAGCTCCCGGTAGGTCAGCGAGCCGGCGCCGTCGGTGACGGCGGTCGCCTCGGGGGTGCGGGCGGCGACGGCGCGCACCCGCTCGACGACGCCGAGGCTCTCCTCGGGGATCGACGGGTCCCAGGCGCCGAGCAGTCCGCCCAGCTCGCCGGGGGTGCCGGTGCCGGTGAGGTCCGCCGGGGCGGTCACGTCGACCTGGGCGAGCGGCAGTCCGGGCTGCTCGGCGACGGTCCGCAGCAGGTGCTGGAAGATCGCCGCGACCCGCTCGACCTCGGCCCGGCCGAACAGGCCGGGGTTGTAGTCCAGCCGCAGGTGCAGGCTGTCGCCGGGGTGGACCACCAGGCTCAGCGGGTGGTGCCGGGCGTCCAGGGCCTCGGTGCGGACGATGCGCGGGCCGTCGGCGACGCCGGTGTCGAGGCCGTTCTCGTCCAGCGGGAAGTTCTCGAACAGCACCACGGTGTCGAAGACCTCGCCGGACAGGCCGGCGGCCTGGTGGATCGCGGCGAGCCCGAGGTGCTCGTGCGGGAGCAGCGCGGTCTGCTGGTCCTGGAGGGCGTGCAGCAGTTCGGCGAGGGTGTCGCCGGGGTGCAGCCGGGCCCGGACCGGCACGGTGGTGAGGAACATGCCGATCATCGACTCGACGTCCGGGACCTCGGCCGGGCGGCCGGAGGTGACGGCGCCGAACACCACGTCCTGGCGGCCGGTGAGCCGGCCGAGCAGCAGCGCCCAGCAGCCCTGCACCACGGTGTTGACGGTCAGGCCCTGGGTGCGGGCCCAGCCGGCGAGCGCGGCGGTCAGCTCGCGCGGCACCTCGGCGAGCACCGCGTCGGGCAGCGCCGGGAGGCGGCTCGGGTCGGCGGGGACGAGCAGGGTGGGCTCGTCGATGTCGGCCAGCACCTCGTGCCAGGCGGCCCGGGCGGCCGTGCGGTCCTGCGCGGTCAGCCAGGCCAGGTACGAGCGGTACGGGGCCGGGTCGGGCAGCAGCGCGACGTCCGCGCCGGGCGCGCAGAGCGCGAACAGCTCGCGGACGAGCAGCGGCATCGACCAGCCGTCGACCAGGATGTGGTGGCTGGTCCAGATGAACCGGTGCCGGCCCTCGCCGTGGGTGACGAGCGCGAAGCGCAGCAGCGGCGGCGCGGCGAGGTCGAAGCGGCGGGTGCGCTCGGCCTCGGTGATGCGGTTCAGCTCGGCGGCCCGGGCGGGCTCCGGCAGGTCGGTCAGGTCGGCGTCCAGCCAGGGCAGTTCGGCGTGCTGGGCGATGACCTGGACGGGCTCGCCGGTGGCCCGGGCGCGGAAGGCGGCACGCAGGTTGGGGTGCCGGTCGAGCAGGGTCTGCCCGGCGGCGCGCAGGACATCGGCGTCGAGGTCGCCCTCGATGTCGGCGACGATCTGCAGGGTGTAGACGTCGACCGCGTCCGCGTCGCCCCCGGCGGCGGTGTCGTAGTCGGCGTGGAAGAGCATGCCCTGCTGGAGCGGGGTGAGCGGCAGGACGTCGGCGAGGGCGGTGCCGGCCTGGGCGAGTTCGGCCTCGTACTCCTCGATCTCGTCCTGGGCCAGGGCGACCAGCGGCAGGTCGGAGGGGGTGCGGCCGCCCGCGCCGGGGGCGGTGGCGTGCCGGGCGAGCAGTTCGAGGGCGCGGAACCAGGTGGCCGCGACGTCCTGGGCGTCCTCCTCGGCGACGGTCCGGCCGGCCCAGGACCAGTTGGCGATCAGGTGCGGGCCGTCGTGCCGGTCCTCGGTGGCCGGGGTGACGTCGAGCAGGTGCGGCAGCGGCATGCCGGGGTGGGCGCCGGTGCCGACCACGCCGTCGCCGCCGGCCGGCTCCCAGAGGCGGGCCTCGCGGGCGTCGAAGCGGCCCATGTAGTTGAAGCCGATCTGCGGCTTGTGGTGGCTGGCCAGGGCGCGGGCGGCGTGCGGGTTGAGGTAGCGCAGCAGGCCGTAGCCGACGCCGCGGTCGGGCAGCGCGCGCAGCTGCTCCTTGATCCGCTTGAGGGCGGCGGCGAGGGCGGGGCCGCCGGCCCAGAGCTCGTCCCAGTCGAGCGTGCCGGGGTCGAGGCGCATCGGGAAGGCGCTGGTGAACCAGCCGACGGTGCGGGACAGGTCGAGGCCGTCGCTGAGCTGCTCGCGGCCGTGGCCCTCCAGCTCGATCAGGGTCTGGGCGTAGTCGGCGCGGCCGTGCCGGCGGCGCCAGTCGGCGACGGCGAGGGCGAGGCCGGTCAGCAGGACGTCGTTGACCTCGGCGTGGAAGGCCGCCGGGACGTCGGTGAGCAGCGGGCCGGTGACCTCGGGGCCGAGCTCCAGGCGCAGGGTGCGCTGGGTGCCGTAGACGTCCGTCTCGGGGTCGAGCCGGTGGGTGCCGACCAGCGGGTCGGGGCCGGTCAGGATCGACTGCCAGAGGGCGAGTTCGGGGCCGCGGACCTGGGTGCGGGCCTGCGCGGCGAGCAGCTGGGACCAGGCGCGGTAGGAGGTGCCGACCGGGTCGAGGGCGGGGGTGCGGCCGGCCGCCAGCGCCTCGCAGGCGGCGGCGAGGTCGGGCAGCAGGATCCGCCAGGACACGCCGTCGATGACCAGGTGGTGGGCGGAGAGCACCAGCAGGGCGGTGTCGGCGCCGGGGGCCGCGCCGATCAGCACGGCCTGGATCATCACGGCGGCGGCGGGGTCGAGCCGGGCGCGGGCGGCGGAGGCCTGCCGCTCGGCGAAGCCGAGGGCGTCCTGGTCGTCGGCGCCGCTGCCGGCGCCGTTCTCGGCGGTGGCGACCAGGCGGACGCCGGCGAGCGCGCCGGGGGCCAGTGCCTCCAGGTGCCACAGGCCGGGGGCGGGTTCGGTGGCCCGGGTGCGCAGCGCGTCGTGGTGGTCGACCAGGGTGTGCAGGGCCGCGTCGAGCAGTTCGGCGTCCAGGGCGGCGGGGACCCGGACGACCACGTGCTGGCTGTACTTGACGACCGGGCCGGTGAGGCTGGTGGTGTCGTCGTGCAACTGGCCCATGATCGGGGTGAGTTCGTACGGGCCGGTGCCGCCCGCGTCCTCGGCGGGCGCGGTCGCCGCCGTGGGGTCGGCGCCGCCCGCGACCCGGGCGAGGGCGGCGGCGGTCTTGTGGGTGAAGATGTCGCGGGTGGTGAGGGTGAGTCCGGCCTTGTGGGCCCGGCTGACGACCTGGATGGAGCGGATGCTGTCGCCGCCGAGGGCGAAGAAGTCCTCGTCGATGCCGACCCGGCCGGTGCCGAGGACCTCGGCGAGGATGTCGCAGAGGACCCGCTCGCGCTCGGTGCGGGGGCTGCGGAGGGTGTCCTGCTCGCCGAGGGCGGGCTTGGGCAGGGCCTTGCGGTCGAGCTTGCCGTTGGGGGTGAGCGGCATGGTGTCGAGGACGAGCCAGGACGCCGGGATCATGTAGCCGGGCAGCAGTTGGGAGAGTTCGGCCCGGACCTGTGCGGGGTCGACGCCGGGGCCGGTGAGGTAGCCGATGAGGCGGGGGTTGCCGGAGGCGTCGGGGAGGACGGCGACGGCGGCGTCGGCGACGGTGTCGAGGGAGCGGATGACGGCTTCGATCTCGCCGGTTTCGACGCGGCGGCCGCGGATCTTGACCTGGTGGTCGCGGCGTTCGATGAATTCGAGCTGGCCGTCGGGTCGTTGGATGACGCGGTCGCCGGTGCGGTACATCCGGGTGCCGGGTCCGGCGTAGGGGTCGGCCATGAACGTGCCCGCGGTGCGGGCGGGGTCGTGGAGGTAGCCGCGGCCGACTCCGGCGCCGCCGATGTAGAGCTCGCCGGGCACGCCGACGGGGACGGGCTGGAGTTCGTCGCTGAGGACGTAGAGGCGGGTGTTGCGCACCGCGGTGCCGATGGGGACGCGGGCGGTGAGGGTGTCGCCGGCGCGGATGACGGCGTGGGTGACGTCGTCGGAGCACTCGGTGGGGCCGTAGGCGTTCATCATCGGGATGTGCGGGTGGCGGGCGTGCCACCGCTGGCACAGGTCCGCCGGAAGGGCCTCGCCGGTGACCATCAGCCAGCGCAGGTCCGGGAGTTCGGGTGCGGTGCCGTCGAGGTCCCAGGCGTCCAGGGCGGCGCGCAGCAGCGAGGGCACGACCTCCAGGACGGCGATCTTCTCGTCCCGGGCCATGCCGAACAGGGCGGCCGGGTCGGCGGCCATGTCGGTGCCGGAGACCCGGACGGTGCCGCCGACGATGAGCGGGGCGAGCATTTGCCACACCGACACGTCGAAGGTGAGCGGCGCGTTCTGGACGACGCCCTCCCCGGCTACCAGGTCGAGGTCCCCGACCTTGGCCCAGAGGTGGTTCATCATCCCCGAGCGCTGCACCATCGCGCCCTTGGGCTTGCCGGTGGAGCCCGAGGTGAACATCACGTACGCCAGGTCCAACTCGCCTCCGACAGAGGCGAGTTCGGCGCCACTGGTGGAGTCGGACGGGTCGGCCAGCGGCAGGGCGGTGGTCGCCCCGGCGGTGAGCTCGGCGGCCTGCTCCTCGTACCCGGCGCCGACCAGCAGGTGGCGGGCGCCGCCGTCCTCCAGCAGCCCGGTGTTGCGGGCGGCCGGGGCGGTCGGGTCGAGCGGCAGGTAGGCGCCGCCGGCGGCCTGGACGGCCAGCACACCGGTGACGAAGGGGACGCCGGGCTCGGCGAACATCGCGACCACCGAACCGGTGGTGACCCCGGCGGCGGTCAGCCGGGCGGCCAGGCCCGCCGCGCGGGCGACCAGTTCGCGGTAGTCGATCCGCTCGGCGCCGTCGGCCACGGCCACCGCGTCGGGCGTACCGGCCGCGACGGCGCGGACCCGCTCGACCAGGCCCTGGTCGGCGGCGGTGGCCGGATCCCAGGCTCCGAGCAGCCCGAGCGGTTCGCCGGTCGCGCCCAGGCCCACCTGGCCGAGCGGACGGTCCGCGGGCATGGTGGCGAGGGTGCCGAGGAAGGTCTCGAACCGGGCGAGGTGGGTGGCGAGTTCGGCCGGCTCGTACAGCTCGGGGTTGCCGTCGAGGTGGATCTCGACGGTGCCGTCGTCCGCGTTCAGGACCGTCATGATGAGGTCCTTGACGATGCCGGTGGACAGGTTGACCACGACCCCGCGGCAGTCGCCGAAGGCCAGCTCCGGGTCCTGGTTGAGCACGTTGATGAACGGGCCGAAGGCGCGCTGGTCGTCGATCCGCAGGCCGATGTCGCGGCGGACCTTGTCCCCGCGGTAGCGCTGGTGCTTCAGCGTGCCGGCGACCTCGACCCAGGCCGCGCGCAGCAGTTCGGTGCGGGTCATCTCCGGGCGCACCCGGACGGCCAGCGGCAGGTAGTTGGCGAGCATGCCGGGGATCTCGCGGCTGACCGCGCCGACCCGGCCGGTGACCGGCAGGGTGAGCAGCGGCGCCGCGACCCCGGTGACGCGCTGGGTGTAGGCGGCCATCGCGGCGACCATCAGGACCGGCATGGTGACCTTGCCGTCCTGGGCGAGGGCGTGCAGCGCGGCCGTGGTCGCGGGGGAGAGCCGGGCGGTCTCGCGCAGCGCGACCCGGCCGGGGGCCGGCTCCTGCTCGGAGAGCGAGACCAGCTCGGGCACCGCGCCGTGCCGGTCGGAGGTGAGGCGGTCCGTCCAGTAGGCGCGGTCCTTCTCGACCATCGACGAGTCGAGGTACTTGCGCTCGGCGTCCAGCAGCCGGTGGAAGGCCGGCATGGCGTCGGCGTCCAGCTCGGCCGGGCCCTCGCCGGCGGCCAGCCGGGTGTAGGCGCTGGACAGCTTGGGGTAGAGCAGCGAGCGGCTGAAGCCGTCCGCGAGGATGTGGTGCATGCACAGGTAGAGCAGGTGGTGCTCCGGGGCGAGCCTGATCAGCGCGCCGCGGAACAGCGGGAAGTCGGTGACCTTCATCGGGTCGGCGTGGTCGGCCCGCATCCACCGCTCGGCGGCCGCCGAGGGCTCCGCCTCGCCGCTGAAGTCCAGCGTCTTGAGCGGGAGCTGGGCGAGCGGGCGGATGATCTGGCCGGGGGCGCCGTCCTCCTCGACGAACTGCACCCGCAGCCCCTCGGCCTCGTGGCCGAGGCGTTGCAGCGCCCGTCCGAGCAGCTCGGCGTCGAGCGGTCCGCGCAGATCGATGTAGTCCGCCATGTTGTAGGCCAGCGGCCCGGCGGCGAACTGCTCGTCGAACCAGATCTCGGCCTGTGCCGCGGTGAGCGGAAGGACAGCGTTCCGGTTTGTCGTCACTGCTTTGCTCTCCGTCATTCTCAGCCTCAGCCCCGCCTTGAAAACTCTCGACCCTCTGACCCCGCCGGCCCCGACCCCGCAGGCCCCGCCCCCGGCGGACCGGTCAGCCGGACACGGTCTGGAGCCCGGCGGCGACGCCCGCCCCGAGGCCCCGGTGCTCGACCCCGGGCAGCAGGCCCTCCGGGCCGACCGAACCGCGCACCCACTCGTCGTGGTAGACGGTGTCCATGTAGCGCTCGCCCAGGTCCGGCGAGATGGTCACGGCGGTCACCCGCTCGCGCACGCCGCCCGCGCCGTCGCCGTAGTGCTCGTTCAGCCAGCGCAGCGCGCCGCTGACGGCCGTCCCGGTGGAGCCGCCGAACAGGAAGCCGCCGCGCATCAGTTCGCGGCAGGTGCGGACGGTGTCGGTCTCCTCGACGTGGACCGCCCGCTCCACCAGCGACTCGTCCAGCAGCGCGGGCCGCACGCTGGTGCCCAGGCCCGGGATGTGCCGGGTGGCCGGCGGGGCGCCGAAGGTGACCGAGCCGACGCTGTCGACCGGGACGACCCGCACCGAGGGGCGCCGCTCGCGGAAGTACCGGGCGCAGCCCATCAGCGTCCCGGTCGTGCCCGCGCCGATGAACAGCACGTTCAGGTCCGGGAACTGGCGGGCGATGGCCGGCGCGGTGGTCCGGTAGTGCGCCATCCAGTTGCCCGGACTCAGGTACTGGTTGAGCCAGACCCGCTTCTCGTCGGCGGCGAGCAGCGCCTTGACGTGGCGGATCCGCGCACCGAGGAAGCCCTCGGTCTCGTGCGGCTCGGTGATCAGGTGCACCTCGGCGCCGTACGACTCCATGGTGCGGCGGGTGACCTCGTTGCAGCGAGAGTCGGTGACACAGATGAACTTGTAGCCGCGGCTGGCGGCGAGCACGCTCAGGGCGACGCCCATGTTCCCGGACGAGGATTCCACCAGGGTCGAGCCGGGGCCGAGGACGCCCGCCGCCTCGGCCTGCGCGACCATTTCCCGGGCCGCTTTCAGCTTGATGGACCCGGCGAAGTTGAACCCTTCGACTTTCAGGAAGAGACGGTGCCCGAAGAACGGCTGCAGATTCACGAAGAGGTCGCTGACCTCGAATTCGTGCGACGCGGAAATGACCGGCACTGGAGACTCCTGGCCTTCGGTAACGAATTAGCCTCGGCGGCAAGCCTCCCGCCGGGCGCTGACGAGGGGCTGACGGACTGCTGACGGGGTCCGCGACCAGGGTTTCGGACCCGTCCGGAGGCACGCGTCAGCCGTCCGTCAGTTGCCGGTCAGTTGCTCGTCAGCGCCATCGGAAAGCGTTTGTTATTCCGCACTTGCAGGCCTTCCACGAGGAGCCCGGTTTGAATCGGCCGTCCGCCATCAGTGAAGTCCTTCCGCTCTCGCCGCTGCAACAGGGACTGCTCTTTCTCTCGGAGTACGACCGTGAGGGGACGGACGTCTACACCATTCAGCTGGTCCTCGACCTGGACGAGCTGACCGACGCCGATGCCGCCGCGCTGCGCACCGCGGCGGGCCTGCTCCTGGAGCGGCACCCCAACCTGAAGGCCTGCTTCCGGCACCGCAAGAACGGCGAGGCGATCCAGGTGATCCCCACGTCGGTCGAACTGCCGTGGCGCGAGGTCGCGGTGGCGGCCTCCGCCGAGGGGCCGGAGGCGGAGTTCGACCGGCTCGCCGAGGAGGACCGGCTGCGCCGCTTCGACCTCGCCCGCCCGCCGCTCCAGCGGCTCACCCTGGCCCGCGCCGAGGGCGGGCGCTGCCGGCTGGTCTGGACCGTCCACCACATCCTGGTGGACGGCTGGTCGATGGTCTCGCTGATCGGCGAACTCGCCGCGCTCGCCGAGGAGCTGAAGGCCGGCGGCACCCCCGCCAAGCAGCCGCGGGCCGGCGCGGCCCGCTACCAGGCGCACCTGGCCTGGCTCGGCGCGCAGGACAAGGAGGCCGCCCGGCAGGCCTGGACCGCCGCCCTGGCCGGGGTCGTCGACCCGACCCGGCTGGTGCCGGCCGGCCGCGACCGGGCCGCCGGCGCGGCCGCGCTGCCGCAGGCCGTCCCGCTGGAGCTGACCCCCGAGGTCTCCACCGCGCTGACCGGCTTCGCCCGCTCGCGCGGCCTGACCGTCAACGCGGTGGTGCAGGGCTGCTGGGCGCTGCTGCTGTCCCGGCTGACCGGCCAGGACACCGTGCTGTTCGGCGCGGTCACCTCCGGCCGGCCGGCCGAGGTCCCGGACGTCGAGCGGATGGTGGGCCTGTTCGCCAACACGCTCCCGGTCCGGGTGGACGTCGACCCGGCCCGCACCCCGGCCGAGCTCTTCGCCGACGTGCAGCGGTCGCAGACCGCGCTGCTGGCGCACGAGCACCTGACCCTGGCGGAGGTCCAGCAGCTCACCGCCGTGCGCGGCGAACTCTTCGACACCGCCCTGATGTTCCAGAACTACCCGATGGGCGGCCTGCCGCTGGCCACCGGCACCGGCCCCCGGGTGACCGGCGCCGACGTCCGCTCCGCCACCCACTTCCCGGTCACCCTCACGGTCTTCCCCGGCACCCCGTTCGGCCTGGCCGTCAACCACGTGCCCGCGCTGGTCACCCGGGCGGAGGCCGAACTGGTCGGGCGGCGCTTCGCCCGGCTGCTGGCCGCCGCCGTCGCCCGGCCCGACGAGCCGTGCGGCCGGCTGGACGTCCTGGACGAGGCCGAGCGCGCCGGGATCACCGAGACCCGCAACGCCACCGGGACGCCGCTGCCCGGCGACTGGCTGGCCCCGCTGCTGGCCGCCCGGGCCGCCCGCACCCCGGACGCGCCCGCCGTGCGCTGCGGCGGGGAGCGCCTGACCTACCGCGAACTGCACGCCCGCGCCGACGCGCTGGCGCACGCCCTGCACGCCGCCGGGGCCGGCCCGGAGCAGGTGGTGGCGATCGCGCTGGACCGCTCCTGCGACCTGGTGGTGGCCGCCCTGGCCGTCCTCAAGTCCGGCGCGGCCTACCTGCCGCTGGACCCGGACTACCCGGCCGACCGGCTGCGCTACATGCTCGCCGACGCCGCCCCGGTGGTCACCCTCACCCACCGCCGGGTGCGCGAACTCCTCGCCGCCGAAGCCTCCGAAGGCGAGATGAGCACCGGCGAACTGTGGGTCCTGGACGGCCCGGACGCCGCGACCGGTGCGCCCGGGCAGCGCGTACCGGGCACGGCCCCGCACGCCGACCACCCCGCGTACGTGATCTACACCTCGGGCTCCACCGGCCGCCCCAAGGGCGTCGTGGTGCCGCACCGGGCGCTGGTCAACCTGGTCGAGGACATGGTCGCCCGCTTCGAGGTGACCACCGAGGACCGCTTCCTCGCCGTCACCACCTTCGGCTTCGACATCGCCAACCTGGAGCTGTTCGTCCCGCTCGCCGCCGGCGCCGAACTGCTGGTCGCCGACCGCGAGACGGTCCGCGACCCGGCCGCCCTGGCGGACGCCGTCACCGGCCTGGACGCCACCCTGCTGCAGGCCACCCCCAGCCTCTGGCAGTCGCTCGCCGCCGACCACGCCCCCCGGCTGGCCGGCCTGCGCGCCCTGGTCGGCGGCGAGGCGCTGCCCGAGCCGCTGGCCCGCACCCTCACCGCGCACTGCGCGTCCGTGACCAACGTGTACGGCCCGACCGAGACCACCATCTGGTCCACCGCCGCGCCGCTGACCACCACCGCGGCCGGGCCGCCGCCGATCGGCGGCCCGATCGCCAACACCCGGGTGTACGTCCTGGACGGCGCGCTGCGCCCCGTCCCCGACGGCACCTTCGGCGACCTCTACCTCGCCGGCACCGGCCTGGCCCGCGGCTACCTGGGCCGCCCCGGCCTGAGCGCCGAGCGCTTCGTCGCCGACCCGTACGGCCCGAGCGGCGCGCGGATGTACCGCACCGGCGACATCGTCCGCTGGGACGCCGCCGGCACCGCCCTGGAGTACGCGGGGCGCAGCGACCACCAGGTGAAGATCCGTGGCTACCGCATCGAACTCGGCGAGATCGAGTCCGTGCTCGCGGCGCAGCCCGGAGTGACGCGGGCCGTCGTCACGGCCCGCACCGACCAGGCGGGGGACGCCCGCCTGGTCGCCTATGTCGTACCGGCAGGGATCGACCGCGACCGCTTGCGGGAGCGGGCGTCATCGGTGCTGCCCACGCACATGATCCCTGCCGTGTACGTTCCCTTGGACGACCTGCCGCTGACCCCCAACGGCAAGGTCGACCGCAAGGCCCTGCCCGCCCCGCCGGACGAGCGGGCGGGCACCGGACGCGAGCCCGTGGGGGAGCGCGAGGAACTGCTCTGCGCGGTCTTCGCGGAGGCCCTCGGGCTCGACCGGGTCGGCGCCGACGACGACTTCTTCGAACTCGGCGGCCACTCGCTGTCCGCGACCAGGGTCGCCAACCGGCTGCGTGCCGCGCTCGGCGCGGACGTCCCGGTGCGGGCCCTGTTCGACGCCCGGACGGCCGAGGCGCTGGCCCGCGTCCTCGACCCGGAGTCGGCGGCCGCCGACGCGGCGGAGCCGGCCCCCCGGCGCCCCGCGCTGCGCGCCGTCCCGAACCGGCCGTCCTCGGTGCCGCTCTCGCACGCCCAGGAGCGGCTCTGGTTCCTGGACAAGATGGACGGCCCCACCGGCAGCTACAACATCCCGCTGGCGGTCCGCCTCACCGGCCCGCTGGACGCCGCCGCGCTGGCCGCCGCCGTCCGGGACGTGGTGGCCCGGCACGAGAGCCTGCGCACCGTCTTCGCCGAGGCCGACGGGCTGCCCTCGCAGCTGGTGCTCTCCGCCGAGGAGGCCGAGCAGGCCGGCGCCCCGCTGGTCGTGGTGGACCTCTCCGGGGCGGCGCCGGGCGCGCTGGAGGCGGCGCTGGCCGCCGAGGCCGCCCACCCCTTCGAACTGTCCGCCCAGGTGCCGCTGCGGGCCCGGCTGTTCACCCTCGGCCGGGACAGCCACGCGCTGGCCCTGACGGTGCACCACATCGCCGCCGACGGCTGGTCGCTCGGCCCGCTCGCCCGCGACCTCTCCGACGCCTACCGGGCCCGGCTGGACGGCGCCGGGCCGCGCTGGGAGCCGCTGCCGGTGCAGTACGCCGACCACGCGCTCTGGCAGCGCGAACTGCTCGGCTCCAAGGACGACCCGGACAGCCTGGCCAGCGCCGAACTCGCGCACTGGCGCGAGGCGCTGGCGGGCATCCCGGAGGAGCTGGACCTGCCCACCGACTTCCCCCGCCCGGCCCGGGCCGGGCACCGCGGCGCCGAGGTCGAGTGCACGGTGCCCGCCGAGGCCCACGCCCGGCTCGCCGAACTGGCCCGGCGCGGCGGCGCCAGCCTGTTCATGGCCGTCCAGGCGGGCCTGGCCGCGCTCCTCACCCGGCTGGGCGCGGGCACCGACATCCCGCTCGGCAGCCCGGTGGCCGGGCGCACCGACGACGCCGTCCGCGACCTGGTCGGCTTCTTCGTCAACACCGTGGTGCTGCGCACCGACACCTCGGGCGACCCGGCGTTCGCCGCCCTGCTCGGGCGGGTCCGGGAGACCGACCTGACCGCCTACGGGCACGCCGAACTGCCGTTCGAGCACCTGGTGGAGGAGCTCAACCCGGTCCGCTCGATGGGCCGGCAGCCGCTCTTCCAGGTGATCCTGGCCTTCGAGAACAGTGCCGACCCGCTGCCCGCGATGCCCGGCCTGAGCGCCGAGGTGCTGCCGATCGGCAGCACGACGGCCAAGTTCGACCTGTCCTTCCAGGTGCTGGAGCGGACCGGCCCGGACGGCGCCCCGGCCGGACTGGACATCCGCCTGGAGTACCGCGAGGACCTGTTCACCGGGGCGACGGCGGCCCGCCTCGCCCGGGCCCTGGCCACCCTGCTCGACTCCGCCGCCCGCACCCCCGACGCACCGCTCAGCGCCCTCGACCTGCTCACCGCCGAGGAGCGCCGCGTCCTGCTGGAGGAGTGGGCCGGCCCGACCGCCCCGTTCACCCCGGTCACCCTGACCGCCGTGTTCGAGGGCCTGGCGGCCGCCGACCCGGACCACCCCGCGCTGATCGGCCCGGACGGCGTACCGGCCGGCCCGGCGACGATGCGGCTGTCCTACGCGGCGCTCAACGAGCGGGCCAACCGGCTCGCCCACCTGCTGCTGGAGCGCGGGGTCGGCCCCGGCGACGTGGTCGCGCTGGCGATGCCGCGCTCCGCGCCGCTGGTGATCGCGCTGCTGGCGGTGCTCAAGACCGGCGCCGCCTACCTGCCGGTCGACCCGCAGTACCCGGCCGAGCGGATCGCCTACATGCTCGACGACGCGGCGCCCGCCCAGGTGCTGACCGTCGAGGCGGTCGCCGACCGGATCCCGGGGCTGCCCGAGGGCGTCGTCCCGCTGGTCCTGGACTCCCTGCGCACCCGGTCCGACCTGACCGGCCGGCCCGACCGCAACCCCGTCGACGCCGACCGCACCCGGCCGCTCGTCCCGCAGGACGTCGCCTACGTGATCTACACCTCGGGCTCCACCGGCCGCCCCAAGGGCGTCGCGGTGCCGCACCTGGGGGCGGCCAACCTGGCCGCCAACCACCAGGCGCGGATGGGCGCGGGGCCGGACACCCGGGTGCTGCAGTTCGCCTCGTTCAGCTTCGACGCCACCGTCTGGGAGCTCGGCGTCTCGCTGTACTCGGGCGGCACCCTGGTGGTCGCCACCGACGAGAGCCGGGTCTCCGGCGAGGTGCTGGGCGCGCTGCTCGCCGAGCACCAGGTCAACCACGTGGTGCTGCCGCCCACCGTGGTGGCCGGCCTGCCCGAGGACGTGGTGCTGCCCGAGGGCCTGCACCTGCTGGTCGGCGGCGAGGCCTGCCCGGCCGCGCTGGTCGACCGGTTCGCCCCGCTGACCGAGTTCCGCAACGCCTACGGCCCGACCGAGGCCTCGGTCTGCGCCACCTGGAGCGACCCGCTGCGCCCCGGCAGCGGCCGCCCGCCGATCGGCCGCCCGCTGGACAACCACCGGCTGTACGTCCTGGACGACGCCCTCGCGCCCGCGCCGGTCGGCGTCACCGGCGAGCTGTACATCGCCGGCACCGGCCTGGCACACGGCTACCTGCGCCGCCCCGTCACCACCGCCGAGCGCTTCGTCGCCGACCCGTACGGGCCGGCCGGCACCCGGATGTACCGCACCGGCGACCTGGTCCGCTGGCGGGCCGACGGCACGCTCGACTACGTCGGCCGGGTGGACCACCAGGTGAAGCTGCGCGGCTTCCGGATCGAGCTCGGCGAGATCGAGGCCGCGCTGGTGCGCCACCCGGTGGTCGTGCAGGCCGCGGTGCAGGTCGCGCCCTCGCCCACCGGCGTGCCCCAGCTGACCGGGTACGTGGTGCCGCTGCCCGGCGTCGCCGCCGTCGACGTGCCGGTGCTGCGCGCGTTCGTCGCCGAGTCGCTCCCCGCGCACATGGTGCCCGCGACGCTGGTGACGCTGCCCGCGCTGCCGCTGACCGCGAACGGCAAGCTCGACACCCGCGCCCTGCCGGCGCCCGGTGCTGCGCCCGCCGCCGCGCAGGCCCCGGTGCGGCGCCCGGGCACGCCGGCCGAGGAGGTCATCGCCGGGGTCTTCGGCGAGATCCTCGGCCTCGACCAGGTCGGCGCCGACGGGGACTTCTTCGACCTCGGCGGCGACAGCCTGCGCTCGGTGCAGATCGTCAGCCGGGCCGCGAAGGCCGGGCTCACGCTCTCGCTGGCCGACGTCTTCACCCACAAGACGGTGGCGGCCCTCGCCGCCGCCGCCCGGCCCGCCACCGAGCAGCGGCTCCCCGCGACGGTGCTGGAGCCGGTGCTGCCGATCCGGCCGGGCGGCACCGCCGAGCCGCTGTTCTGCGTGCACGGCGGGGTCGGCTTCGGCCTGCCGTACGCGGAGCTGGCCCCGCACCTCGACCCGGCCCGGCCGGTGTACGCGCTGCAGTCCGACGGCGTCGCCGCGCCCGAGGGGGAGTGGGAACGGCCGCAGGGCGTGCGGGAGCTGGCGGCCACGTACCTGGCTAGGATCCGCCGGGTGCAGCCGCACGGCCCGTACCACCTGCTGGGCTGGTCCTTCGGCGGGCTGGTCGCGCACGAGATGGCGGTGCAGCTCCAGGCGGCGGGCGAGCGGGTGGCCTTCCTGGCGGCGCTGGACGTCTTCCCGGTGCTGCCGGGCGACCACAACCCGACCGACGAGGAGATCCGCGGGGCCTTCCTCGCCCACCACGCCGCCGGGGCGGGCATCGACGACGGGGAGCTGCGCCGGCTGATGGCGGTGATGCGCCACCACACGGACATCGCCCGGGAGTTCACCCCCGGCCGGTTCGACGGCTCGCTGCTGCTGTTCACCGCCGCCGACGAGGTGCAGGGCGCCCCCGCCGCCGAGCTCGCCGACCGCTGGCGCGCGCACCTGACCGGCGCGCTGACGGTGCACGACGTCGCCTGCGGCCACGAGGAGATGCTCGGCCGGGAGGCGGCCGGCCGGATCGGCGCGGTGGCCGACGCCGCGCTGCGCCGGTCCTGAACGACCGGACGGCCGGGGCCCGTATGCGGGCCCGGGCCGGGAGGGGGCGGGGGGGGGGGGCCCCCCGGGGGGGCGCCCGGGGGGGCGGGGGGGCAAGCGCGCGCCCCCGGGGGGGGTTA